>NZ_JBANDC010000009.1:0-253823 GCF_038896935.1 Collimonas rhizosphaerae | reverse complement strand
GACTTTGCGCCGATGATAGTGCTGCAACCAGTGTGAAAGTAGGTCATCGTCAGGCTTTTATTAAAAAACCCTCTGCAGAAAACTGCAGAGGGTTTTTGCTTTGGGCTAACGATTTTACGACTCGCGTGGTAGCCGCGTCGTAGATTTGCTCTTTGTACTGCCAATCATTGAACGAAAAAAAGCCGGTCAGCTTGCGCGACCGGCTTTCCTGCATCTGGACTAAAGACTGGGCTTAGAACGGATAAGCTACCCGCAGCACTGCGAAGTTTGCACCGCTATTCGGTTTCTTGATGCCGCCGTTGGAGAAGTGCTGCAGCTTGAGGCCGACATCGAGGCCATTGCTGAACACGTAGCCAGTGCCGATGTGATCGCCAAACTCAAAAGCGGTAGAAAAGCGGCGGCTATTGTTGTCATACAGATGCGACATCAGGTGCACGCCGATACCGGCTTCCCCATACAAGCCCTTTTTATCGTTGGACTGGAAACGGAACACCGGCGTGAAGCCGATATCAGTCAGGTTTTTCTTCTGGCCGGGAATATTCTGGTACTGGTTTTGACGGAATTCAGCCAGGCTCAAATCCCAATAGCCGCCGACCTGCGTGCTGCTGCCTTGCCACAAGGCCGTATTCCAATTCCATTGCGCGGCAACCCGGGCCAGCTGGCTCTTGTTCCCGGTGCCGAGTTCGAAGGACGCGGAGTCCACGGCAAAGCTGGTTGAGTGAACGCCAGCCAGCAGGCCGGCTGCGGCGAGGAGTTTGAGTCCGGTTTGTTTTTTTTGCATGAAAGACTTTCGAACGTAAAAAATAAAAAAAGCGAAACAAGTCGTCGCCGTATTCATATGGAAGGCCGCGCAGGCCGCTTATCCAACTTGCAGCGGCGCGCAGCTACAGCCCTAAAGAATAGTCGAAAATAGGGATTGTTGCCGAACTACGGGTAAATCCTGTCGTAAAACTGAGAATGCCAGCCGCGAATCAGCCAACGTAAGCCGGTTCGATCCTGCCCGGCACCTCAACCCGCAGCGACAGGATGCAGCCGGATGCGGGATATTTCTCCAGCTCCGCAGCACTGCGTTTTTCACTCACGCTGGTGATATACAGCGTGCGCAAGTCCGCACCGCCAAACGTCATCATGGTCGGGCAGCGTACCGGCAGGATCACTTCCTGCAATACTTCGCCAGCGGGCGACAAGCGCAGCAGCCTGCCGCCCTCATACATTGCGCACCAATAGGCATCTTCACTATCCACCGCCGCGCCGTCAGGGCGGCCGCCGTAGTCGAGGGCGCTCTTGTCCATGGCGAACTGTTTCAGCACCCGGCCTGCGCCGATGTGCCCGCTGGCCAAATCAAATTCATAGCTGCAGATCCGGTGCGCCGTGGTATCGCTGTGATAAAGCGTACGGCTGTCGCCGCTGAAGCCAAGGCCATTGGACACGGTCACCGGATTGCCGGCAGGCCGCACGCTACCCTTTTCAATGGCGTAGAGCTGGGCGCCGGCGTGGTCGCGTGGTTCGTAGATAGTGCCGGCCCAGAAACGGCCGGCGGCGTCGCAGCGGCCATCGTTAAAGCGGGCGGTGGCTGTGTCGTAAGGAGCATCGGCGATGTGCGTGAGCTCGCCATTGTCTGTATTCAGATGGACCACACCGCTGCGCATGGCGACGATCAGGCCGCCGCCTGCATGACGGCCGATGCAGCCGGGTTCGGCCGGGAGCTGCCACATCGCGTGGACGCCATCCGTGGGCCGCAGCCGATGCACTTGCATGGCCGAAATGTCGACCCAGTAAAGCGCAGCTTCGCCGGCGTGCCACAGCGGGCATTCGCCTAATTGCATAGGCTGGTCGAAGGCGATTTCAATTTGATTCATGAATATGGTCAATGAGGAGGGGCAGATGGATCGGGATGGAATGCGAGGACGGTCGTCCTGGCGCTGCCCTGGTACAAGGCCAGGGCAGCGCGATCATTACATTTTCTTCAGGTACGTTTCCGCCAGGTTGACCCAGTAGCTGGCGCCGATCGGCAGCAGGTCATCGTTGAAGTCGTAGCTGGCGTTGTGCAGGTTGCAGGGTCCGAGACCGTGGCCGCCATCCCTGTGTGCGCCTTCGCCGTTGCCGATGAAGACGTAGCAGCCAGGTTTGTTCTGCAGCATGAAGGCGAAATCCTCCGCGCCCATGGTTGGCTCCACCTGCGGATTGACATTGCCGTTGCCGACCATCGCCTGCAGCACTTCGACTACAAACGCAGTCTCCTTGGCGTGATTGACCAGCGGCGGATAATTGCGGTGGAACTTGAACTCGACTTCAGCGCCGAAGGCGGCCGCGGTATGCTGCGCGATTTCCCGCATGCGCGCTTCGATCACATCCAGCACAGCTACCGAAAAAGTCCGCACGGTACCGATCAGCGTCGCTTCGTCGGGAATCACATTGGTGGCGCTGCCGCTGTGGATCTGCGTCACAGACAGGACCGCCGGATCGTTCGGATTGGTATTGCGCGAGACGATGGTCTGCCAGCTTTGCGCAATCTGCACCGCGACCATGACCGGGTCTATGCTCTTATGCGGCTGCGCGGCATGCGAGCCCTTGCCTTTGACGATCACCTCGAACTCGTTGCTGGAAGCCATCATCGGACCCGGCGTCACGCCGAAACTGCCGGCCGGCATGCCTGGCCAGTTATGCATGCCGAACACCGCTTCCATCGGATATTGTTCGAACAGGCCGTCGTCGATCATGCGTTGCGCGCCGCCGCCGCCTTCTTCGGCCGGCTGGAAAATCAGATAGACGGTGCCGTCGAAATTGCGATGCTGCGCCAGGTGGTGGGCGGCGCCAAGCAGCATCGCCGTGTGGCCATCATGTCCACAAGCGTGCATCTTGCCCTGATGTTGGGAGGCATGCGGAAAGGTATTCAATTCCTGCATGGGCAAGGCGTCCATGTCGGCGCGCAGGCCGATGGCGCGGTTGCTGCTGCCATTCTTCACGATGCCGACCACGCCGGTGACGCCCAGGCCGCGCACTATCGGAATCTGCCACTCGGTGAGTTTGCGGGCGACGACATCGGAAGTTCGTTTTTCTTCGTAGTTGAGTTCGGGATGCGCATGCAAATCTCGTCGGATTGCCTGCAGTTCCGCCTGGAAGGCGATGATGGGATCGATCAAATTCATGTTGTGCTCCTGATATGTGGCACGCCTTTTGCCTACAAAAATGGTGCATGGCGTAACGTCCAGAATGTGTATATTACGCCTACACGGTCCATCGGTGTTCACTCACAGGAGAGCATTATGCGTCTGATGTCATGGCCAGGAATGGGATTGCGTGTATTGCAGCTGGCTTTCTGCCTGCTGTTGCTGGCGCCGTTAGGCCCTCCAGCCGCGGCGCAGGAATTCAGGCTGGCGATGAGTTCGCCGCCGACGTCGATGGACCCCCACTTCTATAATTTATTTCCTAACATCAACGTTTCCGACCACATCTTCGAGCAGCTGGTCGCGATGGATGCCGACAGCCACATCATTCCCGCGCTGGCCGAGTCCTGGACCCTGGTGAACAACCTGACCTGGGAATTCAAGCTGCGCAAAGGCGCCAGGTTCCACGACGGCAGTCCGCTGACCGCCGAGGACGTAGCCTGGTCGCTGGACCGGCCGGCCACCATCGTCGGCAGCCCGGGAAAATTCGATACCTACACCAAAGCCATCATCAACAAGAAAATCATCGATCCGTACACGATCCAGCTCACCACCAGGGAGCCATATCCGCTGTTGCTGGCCGACCTGACCTCGATCTATATCGTCTCCAAGAAAGCGACCCAAGGCCTGAGCAGCGACGATTTCGCCAGCGGCAAGGGCATGGTGGGCACCGGGCCGTTCAAGTTCGTCAGATTCCAGCGCGACGACAGGATAGAGCTGGAGCGCAATGACGACTACTGGGGCAAGAAGCCGGCCTGGAGCAAGGTCACCCTGCGTTTCATCCCGAACGATGCGACCCGCCTGGCGGCACTGCTGGCCGGCGACGTGCAAGCCATCGAAAACGTGCCGACGCCGGACCTGGCGAAAGTCCGGGCAGATAAAAACCTGAGCTTTTATTCCAAGGTATCGCACAGGGTGATCTATCTGTACCCCGATACCCGCCGCGAAAAATCGCCATTCGTCACCGACAAGGACGGCAAGCCGCTCGACAAGAATCCGCTGATGGACGTGCGGGTGCGCCGGGCATTGTCGATCGCCATCAACCGCGACGCGATTCGCGACCGGGTCATGGAAGGTTTGTCGGAACCGACCGTCAACCTGGTGCCGGCCGCCTTGTTTGGCCACAATCCGAATCTCAAGCCGCCCAAGTACGATCCTGAAGCCGCCAAAAAACTGCTGGCCGAAGCCGGGTATCCCAACGGTTTTGGCTTGACCTTGCATACGCCGAACAACCGCTACGTCAACGACGAAAAAATCGCGCAAACCATCGCCCAGATGTGGTCGCGCATCGGCATCGCCACCAAGGTCGAGGGCGCGCCGATGTCGGTGTATTCGGCGCGCGGCGCCAAGAGCGAATACTCGATCGGCCTGCTGGGCTGGGGCGCCCAGACCGGCGAAGCATCGTCGCCGCTGCGGGCGATGGCAGCTTGCGACAATCCGGCCAAGGGCATGGGGGCGGTCAACTGGCTGAAATACTGCAACCCGAAAATGGACGCGGTGCTGGCCAAGGCCCTCAACAGCGTGGACGACAAAGAGCGCTCCAGCCTGCTGCAGCAAGCCACGGCAATGGTCATCGACGACGGTGGCGTGATCCCGATTCACCAGCAAGTGACCACATGGGCCGCAAAAAAAGGTATCGTATATATCCCGCGCACCGATGAGCGTACCCACGCTTATCAGTTCTACCCCCAGTAAGGACCACGCGCATGTCCGCTCACCGAGGTGGCGAGCGGATTTTTTATGGATAAATCTAGGGTAAACGATGCTGGCTTTTATTATCCGCCGCGTATTGCAAAGCCTGGTCGTGCTGCTGGTGATGTCATTGCTGGTGTTTGTCGGGGTGTATGCGATCGGCAATCCGATCGACGTGCTGATCAGTCCTGACGCCGACCAGATCGAACGCGCCAAGGTGATCGTCGCCTTCGGTCTCGACAAGCCGCTCTGGCTGCAGTATTTCATCTTCCTGAAGAACGCTGTCGGCGGCGACCTGGGGCGCTCGTTCGCCTATTCGACGCCGGCGCTGAGCCTGATTTTCGAGCGCATGCCGGCCACGCTGGAACTGTCGTCGGCAGCGATCCTGCTGTCGGTCGTGCTGGGCTTGCCCCTGGGCCTGCTCGCCGGCTTGCGGCCGAACGGCCTGGTCGGCAAAACCATCATGGCAGTGTCCATCCTCGGTTTTTCATTGCCGACGTTCTGGGTCGGCCTGATGCTGATCATGGTGTTCGCGGTGCAGCTGGGCTGGCTGCCGACCAGCGGCCGCGGCGAGACGCAATTGCTGTTCGGCGTGCCGGTCAGCTTTCTCAGCTGGGACGGCCTGCGCCATCTGCTGATGCCGGCCTTCAACCTGGCGCTGTTCAACATCGCCCTGGTGATCCGGCTGACGCGCTCCGGCGCCCAGGAAGCGCTGATGCAGGACTATGTGAAATTTGCCCGCGCCAAAGGCTTGCGCAACAGCCGCATCATCGGTGTCCATGTCTTGAAGAATATCCTGATCCCGATCGTCACCGTGGTGGCGCTGCAGTTCGGATCGATCATCGCCTTTTCGATCGTCACCGAAACGGTGTTTGCCTGGCCCGGCATGGGCAAGCTGATCATCGATTCGATCCGTGTGCTGGACCGGCCGGTGATCGTCGCTTACCTGCTGCTGATCGTCACCATCTTCATCCTGATCAACCTGGTGGTGGACATGCTGTATTCCCTGCTCGATCCTCGCGTGCGCCTGGCAGAAAGCAAAGGCTGAGATGGAACCGACACCAATACCAGCACGCAACATGGCGGAAACGCCCTGGCAACGGTTTGTGCGCAATTTTTTTGGCAGCAGGATCGCTACTGCCGGTTTCGTGCTGCTGGCGCTGATCGTGCTGGCGGCGATATTCGCGCCCGTCATCTCGCCCCAGAATCCCTACGACCTGGCCAAGCTGGATGTGATGGACTCGCGCCTGGAGCCAGGGCAGGCGTCGGTCGACGGCAGCATGACTTACCTGCTCGGCACCGATGACCAGGGCCGCGACATGCTGTCGGCGATCTTGTACGGCATACGCATCTCGGTGATGGTGGGCGTGGTCAGCACCATCATTGCCCTGTCGCTGGGCTTGACGCTAGGACTGCTTGCCGGTTACGCCGGAGGCCGCATCGAAGCATTCATCATGCGGGTCGCGGATATCCAGCTATCGTTCCCGCCGATCCTGATCGCATTGATCCTGCTGGCATTGACCGGACGCGGCATCGACAAGATCATCATCGCGCTGGTGGCGGTGCAGTGGGCCTATTACGCGCGCACCGCGCGCAGTGCGGCGCTGGTGGAACGGAAGAAGGAATACATCGAAGCCGCGGCCGCGCTTGGCCTGTCGCCGTTACGCATCATGTTCCGCCATCTGCTGCCCAATTGCCTGCCGCCGCTGATCGTGGTGGCCGCCTTGCAGGTGGCGTCTGCGATTTCGCTGGAAGCGACCCTGTCTTTCCTCGGCCTCGGCTTGCCGATTACCGAACCTTCGCTTGGCTTGCTGATCGCCAACGGCTTCCAGTACCTGCTGTCCGGAAAATACTGGATCAGCGTGTTTCCCGGCATTGCCCTGCTGGTGACCGTGGTGACCATCAACCTGGTGGCGGACCAGTTGCGCGATGTCCTCAATCCGCGCCTGCAGACGCAATAGGATCGATATGGACACGACACTGACCGTCAATAACCTGCAGACCCAGTTTGTCACCCGCGCCGGACTGGTGAAGGCGGTCGACCAGGTTTCGTTTTCCGTCAAGCGCGGCGAGATCATGGGCCTGGTCGGCGAATCCGGATCCGGAAAATCGATGACAGGTTATTCCATCATGGGCCTGGTCGATGCGCCGGGAAAAATCGTCGCCGGTGAAATCCTGCTGCAAGGCCGCGACTTGCGCAGCTTGCCGGCGGAGGCCATGCGCAAGATCCGCGGCAACCGGATCGCCATGATTTTCCAGGATCCGATGATGACATTGAACCCGGTGCTGCGCATCGACACCCAGATGATGGAAGCGGTGCGCGCGCACCAGGACGTCAGCCGGATGGTGGCGCGCGAGATGTCGCGCGAAGCGCTGGTACGGGTCGGCATTGCGTCGCCGGATGAACGCCTGCAGGCATATCCCCACCAGTTTTCAGGCGGCATGCGGCAACGGGTGGCGATTGCGATTGCCTTGCTCAACCAGCCTGACCTGATTATCTGCGATGAGCCGACCACGGCGCTGGATGTGACGATACAGGGACAGATCCTGTACGAGATGCAGAAACTGTGCCGCGAATCCGGCACGGCCCTGATCTGGATCACTCACGATCTGTCGGTGGTGGCCGGGCTGGCGGATACCGTATCGGTGATGTACGCCGGCCGCATCGTCGAAAGCGGCTCGGTGCAGCAAGTGCTGGAACATCCGCGCCATCCTTACACCCACGGCCTGATCGCCTCGGCGCCGTCGCGCAACCCGCGCGGCCAGCCGCTGCAGCAGATCCCCGGCATGACGCCGTCGCTGCTGAACCTGCCGGAAGGCTGCGCATTCCGCACGCGCTGCGCGCATGCCACCGTTGAATGCGCGCAGACGCCGCAATTGCGCCAGGTCGAGCAGCGCATGTTGCGCTGCTGGCATCCATTACGGGATAGCGTGGCGGAGGTCGTGCCATGAACCAGGCCGCCGAACAAAATAGGGAGCAGGCGGCGCCGGCTGCCAACCTGCTGGAACTGCAGGCGGTCAGCAAGCAGTTCGTCAAGACGCTCGACAGCGCGGCCAGGATCGCCAACCTGTTCGGCGCCGGCATGCAGCAGGAAGTGGTGCATGCGGTGGACGAGGTGAGCCTGGGCATCAAGCGCGGCGAGGTGGTCGGGCTGGTCGGCGAATCCGGTTGCGGCAAGTCGACATTAGGGCGGATGGCGGTCGGCTTGCACAGCCTCACTGCCGGCACGCGGTTATGGAAAGGCGAGTCGCTGGAACAGCTGGATGTTGCCGAAAGACGCAAGAAGCAGCTGGCGATCCAGATGATTTTCCAGGACCCCTACGCCTCGCTGAATCCGCGCATGCGGGTGCAGGACATCGTCGGTGAAGCGCCGCTGGTGCATGGCATGGTTGATGCATCGCAGCAGCGCGACTATGTGGAAAGCCTGTTGCAGCGGGTAGGCCTGGATGGCGCCATGCTGCGTCGTTTCCCGCACCAGTTTTCCGGCGGCCAGCGCGCCCGCGTGGGCATTGCGCGCGCACTTGCGGTCAAGCCTGAGTTCCTGGTCTGCGACGAGGCGGTGGCGGCGCTGGACGTATCAATCCAGGCCCAGGTGCTGAACCTGTTCATCAAGCTGCGCGACGAGCTGGACCTGACATACTTGTTCATCAGCCATGATCTCGGCGTGGTGCGCCATTTGTCAGACCGGGTGGTGATCATGTATCTTGGGCGTATCGTTGAGTCGGCTGCCGCCGATACGGTATTTGCCCGCGCCAATCATCCGTATACCCAGGCGCTGCTGGCATCGGCGCCCAAGCTGGAAGTCCGCCGCACGGAATTTTTTGCGGTAAAAGGAGAAATCCCGTCGCCGCTGCACCCGCCTTCGGGTTGCCATTTCCATCCGCGCTGCCCGCATGCGATGCCGCGCTGTAAAGTAGAAAAGCCGGCCTTGAAAGAAGTCGGCGCCAAACATTTTTCCGCCTGCCATCTCAATGATGGCCTGGCATAGAGGACAGGATATGAACACTACCGGATCGACTCCTTCGGCTGACGTCATGGCCATGATAGAACGCCTGATCGCGTTCCAGACCGTATCGCGCGATTCCAACCTGGGATTGATCGAGTGGACGCGCGATTACCTGGCTGGCCTTGGCGTCAAGTCGCGCCTGACCTACGACGCCAGCGGCAAGAAAGCCAACCTGTTTGCCACCCTGGGCGAAGGCCCGAAACCTGGCCTGATCTTGTCCGGCCACACCGACGTGGTGCCGGTCGAAGGCCAGGCCTGGGACAGCGATCCATTCAAGGCGACCATCAAGGACGGCCTGCTGTACGGCCGCGGCTCGGCCGACATGAAAAGCTACATCGCCACGGCCCTGGCGCTGGCGCCGCAATTCCTGGCTGCGAACATGGCGGCGCCCTTGCATTTTGCGCTGTCGTACGACGAGGAAGTGGGCTGCATCGGCGTGCAAGGTTTGATCAAGGATTTGCAGGAGCTGGGGCTGAAGCCGGCGGCCTGCATCGTCGGCGAACCGACCACGATGCAGCCGATCATCGCGCACAAGGGCACGCATCGTTTCCGCTGCTGCGTCCGCGGCCGCGAAGCGCATTCCAGCTACACCACCATGGGCGTCAACGCGATCGAGTATGCGGCGCGCATCATCGTCTACATCCGCCAGATGGCAGACAGGTTTGCCCAGCTGGAAACGCGCGATTACGGTTTCACCGTGCCTTACACCACCATGCAGACCGGCCTGGTCCAGGGCGGACTGGCGGCGAATATCGTGCCCAAGGACTGCAAATTCGACTTCGAGGCGCGCACCATGCCGGGCATCGATGTTGAACGCCTGTACCGGGAAATCCAGGATTTTGCCGCCACGCTGCTGCCCGAAATGCAAAAGGTGGAGCCGAATGCCGCCATCGACTTTGAATGGCTGGCTTCCGCTCCCGGCCTGAACATGCAGGAGAGCGACGCCGTGGTGCAGCTGGCGGCGGCACTGGCGCGCAACAAGCCGAACGGCGCGGTTTCCTACGGCACCGAGGCCGGCCTGTTCCAGCGCGCCGGCATTCCTACCGTGATCTGCGGCCCGGGCAGCATCGAGCAGGCGCACCGGCCGAACGAGTTCGTGGCGCTGGAGCAGCTGGTGCAATGCGAAGCCTTCATGCTGCGCCTGATGGATCCAGAGATGCAGTTGCCCGCCGCAAAGCAAGCGTGAGCCGTCAAATGCAGCTTGTTTCGACGGATTTTGCTAAAGTAGCGGATTGAAGCACCTTGGTTCCAATGACATTATGACTACTGCTACCGTCCGTGCCGCTTGCCCGCACGATTGCCCCGATACCTGCGCGCTGCTGGTGACCGTCACCGATGGCGTCGCCACCGAAGTGCGCGGCGATCCGGATCACCCGACCACGGCCGGCGTGCTGTGCACCAAGGTCGCGCGCTACACCGAACGGACTTACCACAAGGACCGCCTGCTGCATCCGCTCAAGCGGGTCGGCAACAAGGGCGAAGGGAAATTCGTACAGATCAGCTGGGACGAAGCGATCACGACGATTGCCGGGCGGCTGGGCCAGATCGCTGCGCGCAATCCGCAAGCCATCCTGCCGTACAGCTACGCCGGCACCATGGGCCTGGTGCAGGGCGAGTCGATGGCGATGCGTTTTTTCAACCGCATCGGCGCTTCGCTGCTGGACCGCACCATCTGCGCTTCGGCCGGCGGCACCGGCTACAAATATACGATAGGCGCCAGGATCGGCACCGATCTCGAACAGTTCCAGAACGCCAAGCTGATCCTGATCTGGGGCGGCAACCCGATTGCTTCCAACCTGCATTTCTGGATGCGCGCGCAGGAAGCCAAGCGGCGCGGCGCCAAGCTGATTGCGATCGATCCCTACCGTTCCCTGAGCGCCGACAAATGCCATCAGCACATCGCCTTGCTGCCCGGGACGGATTCGGCCCTTGCGCTCGGCATGATGCACGTGCTGATCGCGGAAGACTTGCTGGACCATGACTACATCGCGCAATACACGCTGGGTTTCGAGCAGCTGAAACAGCAAGTGGCGGCATGGACGCCGCAGAAGACTGCGCAAGTGTGCGGCATCGGCGCCGACGAAGTGCTGGAACTGGCTCGCAGCTACGGCGGCGCGGCGCTGCGCGGCGAGGCGGCGGCGATTCGCGTCAACTACGGTTTGCAGCGCGTGCATGGCGGCGGCATGGCGGTACGCAACATCACTTGCCTGCCGGCGCTGGTCGGCGCCTGGCGCCATGCGGCAGGCGGCGTGCAGCTGTCGACCTCGGACAGCTTTCCAAAGAATAACCAGTTCCTGCAGCGTCCCGATTTCCTGACCCGGCAAGGACTGGCGCCGCGCACCATCAACATGAGCACCATCGGCGACGATCTGCTGCGCGAAGCATCGCCGGAGTTCGGGCCGAAAATCGAAGCGCTGATCGTGTACAACTCGAATCCGGTAGCCATCGCGCCCGAATCCGGCGCCGTCGCCCGCGGTTTTGCGAGGGAAGATTTATTCACCGTGGTGCTGGAGCATTTCCAGACCGATACCGCCGACTATGCCGACATCGTGCTGCCGGCGACCACCCAGCTGGAACACGTGGACGCCCACTCGGCCTACGGCCACTTGTACATGCTGGCGAATAACGCCGCGATCGCGCCGCTGGGCGAAGCCAAGCCGAATACCGAAATATTCCGCCTGCTGGCGGCACGCATGGGCTTCGACGACACCTGCTTCCGCGAAAGCGACGACGAAATCGCAGCACAGGCATTCGACCGGAAAAATGAGCGGGCGATCCATTTCGATTGGGACGCCCTGAAACAAAAAGGCTGGCAAAAACTGAACGTGCCGGATGCGCCGTTCGCCAACGGCGGCTTTCCGACGCCGTCCGGCAAATGCGAATTCTATAGCGCGCAAATGCTGAAAGACGGGCTCGATCCGTTGCCGGCTTATATCGCGCCGTATGAATCGCTGGCCAGCAATCCGGAGCTGGCCAGGAAGTACCCGCTGGCGATGATTTCGCCGCCTGCGCGCAATTTCCTCAACTCCAGTTTCGTCAACGTGAAGAGCCTGCGCGACACCGAAGGCGAGCCGCACCTGGACATGCATCCGGCTGACGCCGAGGCAAGAGCCCTGGCCAGCGGCGACACCGTGCGCATCTATAACGACCGCGGCAGTTTCAACGCCAGGCTGAGAGTGACCGACAAGGCGCGGATCGGATTGGTGGTGGGCTTGTCGATCTGGTGGAAAAAAATGGCCAGCGACGGCAAGAACGCCAACGAGGTGACCAGCCAGCGCCTGACCGACATGGGCCGGGCGCCGACCTTCTACGATGTCCTGGTGGAAGTGGAAAAAGCGCCCGCATGAATGCGCGGCTGCCCACGGTCCTGCTGCTCGCCGTGCTGGCGGCCGGTTGCGCCCAGCTTGCCTATTACGGCCAGGCGGCGAATGGCCAGTTCTCCCTGCTGGACCGGGCTCATCCGGTTGACGAATGGCTGGCCGATCCGAGCGTCGATGCCGGCCTCAAGGCCAAGCTCAGGCTCACCAAGCAGATCCGCCGCTTCGCGGTAACCGACCTGGACCTGCCGGACAACCGCAGCTATACCGAATATGCCGACCTGCAGCGGCGCTTCGCCTTGTGGAATGTGATCGCGGCGCCGGCCTTGTCGCTGGAGCCCAAGCAATGGTGTTTTCCGATTGCCGGCTGCGTCAACTACCGCGGTTATTTCAGCCAGGACGCTGCGAAAAAATTCGCCGCCAGCCTGCGCCAGCAAGGCTACGACGTGCAAGTCAGCGGCGTGCCGGCTTACTCCACGCTCGGCTGGTTTAACGATCCGTTGCTGTCGACCTTTATCCGCTATCCCGACGGCGAGCTGGCGCGCCTGGTTTTCCACGAGCTGGCGCACCAGACGGTGTACGCCAAGGACGATACGCAATTCAACGAATCGTTTGCCACCACGGTCGAGCAAGTCGGGGTCGAGCGCTGGCTGGCGGCGGTTGGCAGCCAAAAGACGCGCGACGCCTACGTCCAGTTTGAAGGACGCAAGGAGCAGTTCCTGGCGCTTCTGTTGCAGTATCGGCAGCGGCTGGCAAGCAACTACGCGAGCGGACTTGGCGATGCGCAAAAGCTGCAGCAGAAGGCGGCGCTTTTCCTCGCCCTGCAAGCGGATTACCAGGTGCTCAAGGTGAAGTGGGGCGGCTACGCCGGCTACGACCACTGGTTCGCCGAACCGTTGTCGAACGCCCATCTGGCGCTGGTGGCGACCTATTACGACCTGGTGCCCGGTTTCAAGGCTTTGCTGGCCCAGCAGCAGACCCTGAAGAAATTCTATGCGGCGGTCGCCGGGCTGGCGGCGCTCAGCAAGGAAGAAAGGCATCGCCGGCTGGAAGAGCTGGCGAAATCCCGGCCCACATAAATTTATCTTGGTTACAATGTCAAGATGACATTTAACGCCGACCTGCACCGCAGCACGCTGAAACTGCCGAACCGCCTGGCGCGCAACGGCAGCGGGGTATATGACAGTGCGCTGGAAATGAGCGTGCTGGACGCCGGCCCGGAATACGGCCGCGGACCGCGCGACCAGCAACCCACCATGGTGTTCATCCACGGCTTCGGCGGCCGCGCGGCGTACTGGGAATACCAGCTGGAACAGTTCCAGCTCGACTACCGGGTGATTGCGCTCGACCTGCGCGGCCACGGCTACAGCGATGCGCCGACGGCGGCTGAAGGCGCCAGCTATGACGTGCCGGAACTGGTCGCCGACATCGCTGCCGCGCTGGATCAGCTGGAAGTGCCGCAGCGTTTCATCCTGGTGTGCCACTCGTTCGGCGGCGCGCTGTCTGCCTATTTCCTCAAGCAGTTTCCGCAGCGCGTGTCGGCGCTGGTCATGATCGCCTCGGCGGCGCGTTTTCGCCTGCGCCTGGCCGGCCGCATTGTGCTGCGCATGCCGCCGCGCATATTCGATATGGTGCGCAAGCTGATGCCGTATGTCGGCATCACCGCGGCCCGCATTTATCCGCCGTCGCACGTGGTCTATCTGCAAAACCGCAATGCCTTGTTGCCGTGGGACGGCAGCGAATGCCTGCGCGCGATCACGGTGCCGACGCTGGTGATCCTCGGTCACCGCGACATCCTGTTCGATGAAGCCGCTTACAAGGAAGTGGCGCACCTGATTCCGGGTGCGGAAGAGCTGGTGGTGCCGGTATCCGCGCACCAGGTGATGGTAGAGCGGCCCGATGCGGTGAACCGCGCCATCCAGCGCTTCCTGCAGATGCAGTCCGATCCGTCCGAGCTGGCGGAGCGGCGGGCGCGGCAAAAAGCCGAACGGCGCGCCGCCCGCAAACAGCTCGAGGCCGAACGCCCGTGGCTGAAATTTTATGATGCCCGCACGCCATACCGCATCAAAATGCCGACCGTGGCCTTGCCGCGCTTGCTGGAAGCGACCGCCAGGCGCTTCGGCAAGACCACGGCGCTGTCTTACCGCGGCGGCAAGATCGACTGGCGCGAGCTGGACCGGCAAGCCAACCGGTTTGCCCATGGCTTGCTCGACATGCGCATCAAGCCCGGCGAGCGGGTCTTGCTGGCCTTGCCGAACATACCGTCGTTGGTGATCGCCTATTTCGGCATCCTCAAGGCCGGCGCAGTTGCGGTGCTCAGCGACGCCGCCACGCCCAAGGAAATCCTGCTGGCGTGGATCGCGGATGCCGGCGCCGTGATGCTGGTGACCACCACCGACCGTTATGATGAATTGCGCGACGAACTGCAAAGCGACCGCCGTGCAGCCGGTTTGCGGCGCGTGATATTCGCATCGATGATCGATCACATGGGCTGGCGTGAAAAACTGAAATTCGCCGCCTTGCATCATGTGCAGGAAGGGCATTGGCTGCCCTGGTTCCGCCAAGACAAGCAGCATCGCCGGCATGAGCGGCGCTACCTGAAATTCAAGCAGGTGCTGGGGCGCGGTTCGGTCGCGCCGACCGAGCTGGCGCAGGATGTCGGCGATGTCGCGGTGGTGGTTTACACCTACGGCGCCAGCGGCACGCCGCTGCCGGTCGCGCTGTCGCACCGCAACCTGGCGTCGAACGCCTTGCAGCTGCGCCATTGGCTGCCGGAATCGCGGCCCGGCGACGAACGCTTCCTGGCGCAGCAATCCTTGGCCAGCGCTTACGGGTTGACCGGCTTGCTGCACCTTGGGGTTTATCTCGGTGCGACCCTGATCCTGCTGCCGGGGGCGGAGCTGGAGCCCTTGTTAAAGACGGTCAAGAAGATGCGGCCGACCTATTTCCCTACCACGCCGCGCATGGTGCGCGAACTGGCGCACACGCCGGGCATACGGCGTTACGGCCTGGCGTCGATCCGGGTGTGCGCGGTCAGCGGCTCGCCGCTGGCCCAGGAAATCCGCGAAGAATTTGAAAAGCTGACACGCGGCCGCCTGGTCGAAGCCTATGGCCTTACCGAAGCATCGCCGGCGGTGCTGGCCATGCCGCTGGCGGCGCGCCGCATCCAGGGAGTGGTCGGCATACCGTTGCCGGACACGGAAGTGAAAGTGGTCGACCTGGATACCGACGCTGAGTTGCCCAGCGATACCCTGGGGGAGTTATGGGTGCGTGGGCCGCAGCTGTTCTCGGGCTACGACCATGGTCCTGCCGGCGCCGCCGCCGGACAGGGCGCATCGGCCTTGAACCTGATTGCCAGGAAGATAAGCAAGGAACGCCTGCACGACGGCTGGCTGGCCACCGGCGATGTCGCCAGCATCGACGAAGACGGTTTTGTTTCCATCATCGACCGCAAGAGTAATATGGGGATACGGGGCGGGCAGCGCGTGTTTCCGCGGCAGATCGAAGAGGTCTTGTTTGAGCACCCCGCGGTGGCGGTTGCCCATGTGAAATGGAGTCCGGATGAGGAGGGCGTCCAGCACCTGCGGGCCGAGGTTTTGTTGCATCACAATATGAAGCTTGGCGCCGATGATTTGCTCAAATATGCATCAAAACGCTTGCATGCCAGCGCTTTGCCCGATAGCATCGCGGTAGAACAAAAAAATACAACCGTGCTTTTTTAGCGGGTCACCAGTACTATCCCCTATCGGCGTGTTTTCTTCCATTGAAACAAGCCAAAAAAACAATGCATTTATAACAAGCAGAGACTAAAGGCAGAACATGGATAAATTTTGGCTCAAATCGTATCCTGAAGGCGTAGCTCCCGAGATTGACTACTCCCAGTACCAGTCGCTGGCGCAGCTGCTGGAAGAGGCGTTCCAGAAATACGCGCCGCGCAACGCCTACGCCTGCATGGGCAAATACCTGACGTATGCCGAGGTTGACCAGCTGTCCCGCAAGGTCGGCGCCTGGCTGCAGGGCAAGGGCCTGGAAAAGGGCGCGCGGGTCGCCATCATGATGCCTAACGTGCTGCAATATCCGGTGGCGATCGCCGCCATCCTGCGCGCCGGTTATGTCGTGGTCAATGTCAATCCTCTGTACACGCCGCGCGAGCTCGAGCATCAGCTGAACGATTCGGGCGCGGAAGCCATCTTCATCCTCGAAAATTTCGCGACTACCTTGCAGCAGGTCGTCGCCCGCACCAAGGTCAGGCATGTGGTGGTCGCCAGCATGGGCGACCTGATGGGCGTCAAGGGCCTGGTGGTCAACCTGGTGGTGCGCCACGTCAAGAAAATGGTGCCGAGTTTTTCCCTGCCTGGTTCGGTGCCCTTCAACAGCGTCTTGTCGCAGGCGTCTTCGCTGCAGCTGAAGCCGGTGACGCTGACGCCGGAAGACACCGCCTTCCTGCAATACACGGGCGGCACTACCGGCGTCTCCAAGGGAGCGACGCTGTCGCATCGCAACGTGGTGGCCAACGTGCTGCAGGCTGAAGCCTGGCTTACTCCTGGCTTGACCAATGGCCCGAAAATCGAGCAGCTGGTGTTTGTCTGCGCCTTGCCGCTGTACCATATCTTCGCGTTGACGGTGTGCGGCATGCTCGGCATGCGCGAGGGCGCCCTGAACCTGCTGATCCCGAATCCGCGCGACATCGCCGGCTTGATCAAGGAAATGTCGAAATACCAGATCAACACTTTCCCTGCGGTCAATACGCTGTACAACGCCTTGCTGAACCATCCCGATTTCGCCAAGCTGGATTTTTCCGGCTACCGGGTCTGCGTCGGCGGCGGCATGGCGGTGCAAAAAGCGGTCGCGGACAAATGGAAAGAAATCACCGGCTGCCCCATCATCGAAGGTTACGGCTTGTCGGAAACTTCGCCTATCGCTTGCGCCAATCCATGCGACATCAAGGAATACAGCGGCACCATCGGCTTGCCTTTGCCGTCGACTGAAATCGCTATCCTGGACGACGCCGGCAATCCTGTAGCCCTGGGCCAGCCTGGCGAAATCGCGATCCGCGGCCCGCAGGTCATGCGCGGCTATTGGAACCGCGACGACGAAACCGCCAAGGTCATGACCGCCGACGGCTTTTTCAAATCCGGCGATATCGGCGTCATGGACGAACGCGGCTACACCAAGATCGTCGACCGCAAGAAAGACATGATCCTGGTGTCCGGCTTCAATGTGTATCCGAACGAGGTCGAAGGCGTGGTAGTGCAGCATCCTGGCGTGCTGGAATGCGCATGCGTCGGCGTGCCGGATGAACATGCCGGCGAAGTGGTGAAGATTTTTGTGGTGCGCAAGGACCCGTCGCTGACCGCGGAACAGCTGATGGCTTATTGCCGTGAACAGCTGACCGGCTACAAGCGGCCGAAATACATCGAGTTCCGTACCGACCTGCCGAAGACCAACGTCGGCAAGATCCTGCGGCGCGAGCTGCGCGACGAAAAACCGGCCGAGCAAAAGCAGGCGGCCTGAGATTTGGAATAAGTGGCATCTTGCCGGAGGCCACGGTTCCAAAGTGAAAACCCCGGATGTGCGAGAAGCGCATCCGGGGTTTGTTTTTTGGGGACAGGCGGCGACGGGGCGTGCCTTCAGTCTCCGTTTACCACTCGGCGAAGCTGCCGTCTTTATGGCGCCAGATCGGATTGCGCCAGCGATGGCCGACGGCGGCCCGTTCCTTGACATATTCCTCATTGATTTCGATGCCCAGTCCCGGCCCTTGGGGAATGGTCACGTAGCCTTTGTCGTAGGCAAAGACTTCAGGGTTCTTCACGTAGTCGAGCAAGTCGTTGCTCTTGTTGTAGTGGATCCCCAGGCTCTGTTCCTGGATGAACGCGTTATACGACACCGCGTCCACCTGCAGGCAGGCGGCCAGGGCAATCGGGCCGAGCGGGCAGTGCAGCGCCACGGCGACGTCATAGGCTTCGGCCATGGTGGCGATCTTGCGCGTTTCGGTGATGCCGCCGGCGTGCGAGACATCGGGCTGGATGATATCGACATAACCTTCGCTCAGGACGCGCTTGAAATCCCAGCGCGAATACAGCCGTTCGCCCAGCGCGATCGGGGTGCTGGTCAGCGGCGCCAGTTCTTTCAGCGCTTCGTAGTTTTCGCTGAGCACGGGCTCTTCGATAAACATCAGCTTGTAAGGCTCCAGCTCCTTGACCAGGATCTTCGCCATCGGCTTGTGCACGCGGCCGTGGAAATCGACGCCGATGCCGATGTGCGGACCGACCGCCGCGCGCACTGCGGCGACGTTGGCCAATGTCGCTTCCACTTTTTCATAGGAATCGACGAATTGCAATTCTTCGGTGCCATTCATCTTCACCGCGGTGAAGCCGCGCGCCACGGCATCCTTGGCTGCTGCCGCGGTGTCGGCCGGGCGGTCGCCGCCGATCCATGAATAGACGCGGATGCTGTCGCGTACCGGGCCGCCCAGCAACTGGCTGACCGAGACGCCGAGCGCCTTGCCCTTGATATCCCACAGCGCCTGGTCGATGCCGGCCAGCGCACTCATGTGGATGGCGCCGCCGCGGTAGAAACCGCCGCGGTACAGCACGGTCCAATGGTCCTCGATATGGCGCGGATCCTTGCCGATCAGGTAGTCCGACAGTTCTTCGACGGCCGCCGCCACGCTATGCACGCGGCCTTCGACCACCGGTTCGCCCCAGCCGACCACGCCTTCGTCGGTTTCTATCTTCAGGAAACACCAACGCGGCGGTACGATGTAAGTGGTCAGTTTGGTGATCTTCATTAATCTCGTCTCCTGTTCAGTTTTTTATTTCTGGCGTTTGCGCTGTTGCCGAAGCTGCTTGTATCGCGCACCATGCCGCGACAAACCTGTTGCCGTTCTGGCCGACCTGCTCGGCGCTCAGGCCGGGTTTGTACAGCGCCGACCCCAGCCCGAATCCGGAAGCGCCGGCGCTGGCAAATGTTGCCAGATTTTCCGGCGTGATGCCGCCTACCGGCAATAACGCCACTTCGCGCGGAATCACCGCGCGCCATGCCTTGACTACATTCGGCCCCAGCTGCTCGGCCGGGAACATTTTCAAGACGTCGGCGCCGGCAGCCAGCGCGGCGAATGCTTCGGTTACCGTGGCGACGCCAGGCGCGCAAGCCAGCCCGGCCTGCTTGGCGGCAGCGATCACCGCCGGGTCGCTGTGCGGCATGACGATGATCTCGCCGCCGGCGCGCTTGACTTCCGCCACCTGGCCGGTGCGCAAGACGGTGCCGGCGCCGACCACGCAATCGGCCGGCAAGGCGTTGCGCAAGATGCGGATGCTGTCGAAAGGCTGGGGCGAATTGAGCGGCACTTCAATGATCCTGAAGCCGGCTTCGTAGAGTTTCAAGCCGATCGCCGCCACTTCATGCGGCTCGACGCCGCGCAGGATGGCGATCAGCCCGCATTGTTTCATTGCATTTATCAACATGGTGGTTTCCCGATATTCTCGCTGCTAAGCATGTTTCAATAGTCCCGCCGTCAGCGCCAGCTGCCACAGGCCGCGTTCGGTGGCTTCGGCCACCACCTCGACTGCGCCAAAACCATAGGCGTGCAGCACTTGCGTATAACGTGCGCACAAGCCGGCTTCGCCGACCAGCATCACTTGGGAAGGCTGCCGTCCCTGGCTGCGCAGCATGGCTTGCAATGCAGCGATTTCATGGCCGATCAGCAGTCCCGACAGGTATTCGCGCTGGCCGGGGCCGTCCAGCACGCCGGTCAGCCCCAGCGTGCGCGTACTGAATATGGTCGACAATACGCCAGCCTGGCCGGCCGCGGTTTGCGCCACCAGCGCGCCGCGCTCGAAGGCGCGCTGTCCGGCTTCCGCATCGCCGCCGTCGGCCTGCATGCCGCGTCCAAGGATGGTATGCCCAGACAAGGCGGCAAAAACTTCGCCGGTCATGAACGTATCAAAATGCGCCAGCTGGCTTTGCGCGCCCGAGCGCCGTATCTGTACCCACTTGGAATGCGTGCCGGGCAGGCCGACCAGGATGTCCTGGCCGGAGGCATCGGATTTGCCGCTGCCGGCAAGGGCATTGAGCACGCCGACCACCTGGGTCTCCTCGCCGCGCATGACGTTCGGCAGCATGGAATTTTCGATCAGGCCCGGCACCAGGTGAATCAGCTGTCCGTGGCGATTACGCAGCGTGCTCAAGCTGCCGCCGATGCGGTCGACGGCAATCGGCACTTCCAGGTACGGAACCTCGCGCCATCCCTGGCGGCTGCCGACCATGCCGGCTGCGATCACCGGTGTACCCGGAGCAGCGCGCAGCCAATCGCCGCAGGCTTGCTCGAAAGCGGCTTCGAAACCGCTTTCGCCGTCGCCGCCGGTTTGCGGCAATTGCATTACGCCGCAGGGGAGGGCGCGCAATTCCAGCGTCTGGCCATGCGCTCCGAGCCGGTAGGCGCGGAGCGATGAAGTCCCCCAGTCGAGGGCGATCAAGTGCGTTGGATGCAGTGCAGGCGGCATGGGTCGGTTAACTTCAAAAATTGCGGGCAGGATCTGAGCATCCCGCGATGTGGCGTACTTTATTCCTGCCGCAATTTTCTGTCAATATATGATATTATGTCCCAATATATGGGATATAAGTTATTTTTTGACAGGTTCCAATCATGCGCAAATTACAGGACTCGGCAGAGTCGCATGGCCACGCGGGCGAGCAGGCCGCCGCACCGACAGGCACCCAGACCCTGACGCGCGGGCTGGCCGTATTGCAGGCGGTAGCCGGCGGCGCGCGCGATCTGAAACAGATCGCGCAGATGCTGGGCACCACCCGCAGCACTACCCACAGGCTGGCCAACTGCCTGGTGCAGGAGCGCTATCTGCGCTTTACGCCGAACGCGGGTTATGTGCTAGGCCCCAAATTGATCGAACTGGGTTTCCAGGCGCGCGAAGAAGTCTCGCTGAGCATAGTGGCGCGGCCCTACCTGGAGCGGCTGGCAGAACAGTCGGGCGACACTATCCACCTGGCGCTGCAGGACGGCGACGATGTGCTTTACCTGGACAAGATTCCCGGCAAGAAGGGGCTGGAAATGCGTTCGCGCGTGGGGCACCGGATGCCGATCGCCACTACCGGCGTCGGCAAGGCATTGATGCTGGGCATGGACGAAGAGGAATGGAAGAGCCTGTACCAGAAGCGCAGCACCGCTGCCGCCAACCATGCTGCCGGCTTGTTGCCCAAGCGGAGCTGGACCGAGTTTCGCGACCAGATGCGCGAATACGTCAAAGGCGGTTACGCCTTCGACCTGGAAGACAACGAGCCGTCGATACGCTGCGTGGCGGCGCCGATCTACGACGCTACCCACGCGATTGTCGCCGCCATCAGCGTTTCCAGCACGCTGCCTTATATGCCGCTGGAGCGGATGCAGTCATTGATCGCTGTCGTGCAGGCCGCGGCGGCCGGCATTTCCAGCGAGCTTGGCGCAAATCAGGAGGCGAGTCAGGAAGCGAGCGGCGGCAGCTGACGCGGCTTGCGCTGCGCATCCGTGGCGACATAGGTCAGCGTCGCTTCCGTCACCTTCACGACTTCTGTCTGCAGCCGGTTGCGTTCGGCATACACCTCGACGTTGACGGTGATCGAGGTATTGCCGACCTTGACGATCTCGGCGTAAAACGACAGCAGGTCGCCGACAAACACCGGCTGCTTGAACAGGAAGGAGTTCACGGCAATCGTGGCGACCCGGCCGTTGGCGCGGCGCGTGGCCGGCAGCGAGCCGGCAATGTCGACCTGTGCCATGATCCAGCCGCCGAAGACGTCGCCGTGCACGTTGGCGTCGGATGGCATCGGCATCACCCGCAGCTGCGGCATGGTGTCGGGTGGCAATTGATTGTTGTTTTGATCAGTCATCGGTTATTTCCCCTGAGAGCTACAATTGGTTTTGTATCCGTAGCTTAAACCATTCTTTAAGATTGTCACCTTATGCGCCACCACTCTTCCACGTCGCCAGAGCCCGCCGCAGCCGCCGGCAGCGGCCAGCCAAAGCGCAGCGACTGGGCCACGCTCAAGACCTTGCTGCCTTACCTTTGGACCTACAAGTGGCGCGTCTCGCTGGCGCTGCTGTTCATGCTGGGCGCCAAGCTGGCCAATGTCGGCGTGCCGCTGGTGCTGAAGAAGCTGGTCGACAGCATGACCATCACGGCCAGCCATCCGCAGGCGATGCTGGTGCTGCCGCTGGGAATACTGGTGGCTTACGGCGCGCTGCGCCTGAGCACCACCTTGTTCACGGAGTTGCGCGAGTTCGTGTTCGCCCGCGTGACGCAGCGCGCGGTGCGCACCATCGCCCTGCAGGTGTTCCGCCACCTGCATTCGCTGTCGCTGCGCTTTCACCTGAATCGCCAGACCGGCGGCATGACGCGCGACATCGAGCGCGGTACACGCGGCATTTCGTCGCTGGTGTCGTATGCGCTGTTCAGCATCTTGCCGACCTTGATCGAAATCTCGCTGGTGCTCGGTTACCTGGTGCTGCACTACGACATCTGGTTTGCCGGCATCACCGTGGTGGCGCTGGTCAGCTACATCTTTTTTACGGTGACCGTGACCGAATGGCGCACCCATTTCCGGCGCACCATGAACACGCTCGATTCGAGCGCCAACACCAAAGCCATCGATTCGCTGATCAACTACGAAACCGTCAAGTATTTCGGCAATGAGGAATACGAAGCACGGCGTTACGACGATGGCCTGATGCGTTATGAGACCGCCGCGGTGAAATCGCAGACCTCGCTGTCCTTGCTCAATACCGGCCAGTCGCTGATCATCGCCATCGCGGTGACGCTGATCCTGTGGCGCGCCACGCAGGGCGTGATCGACGGCAAGATGACGCTGGGCGACCTGGTGCTGGTCAATTCCTTCATGATCCAGCTGTATATCCCGCTCAATTTCCTTGGCGTCATCTATCGCGAAATCAAGCAAAGCCTGGCCGACATGGAGCGGCTGTTCCACCTGCTCGATGAGAACCGCGAGATCGCCGACGCCGCCGAGGCGCGGCCGCTACTGACCGGCGGCGCGCAAGTGCATTTCGCGCATGTCGATTTCAGCTACGAGAGCAAGCGCCAGATCTTGTTCGACGTCGATTTCACGATAGCCGCAGGCACCACCACCGCGGTAGTCGGCCACAGCGGTTCCGGCAAGTCGACCTTGTCGCGGCTGCTGTTCCGTTTTTACGATATCAACGCCGGCCGCATCACGATCGACGGCCAGGATTTGCGCGACATCACGCAGGCTTCGCTGCGCCAGGCGATCGGCATCGTGCCACAGGATACCGTGCTGTTCAACGACAGCATCGAATACAACATCGCTTACGGCAAGCCAGGCGCCAGCAAGGCCGAAATCATCGCGGTCGCCAAGGCGGCGCATATCCATGATTTCATCGAATCGCTGCCGGACGGCTATGACTCGATGGTGGGCGAGCGCGGCTTGAAATTGTCGGGCGGCGAAAAGCAGCGGGTGGCGATCGCCCGCACCCTGCTGAAAAATCCCGCGGTGCTGATTTTCGACGAGGCCACTTCGGCGCTCGATTCGAAATCCGAACAGGCGATCCAGGCGCAGCTGAAAGAAATCGCCAAGGACCGCACGACGCTGGTGATCGCCCATCGCTTGTCGACCATCGCCGATGCGGCGCAGATACTGGTGCTGGACCACGGCCACATCATTGAGCGCGGCACGCATGCGCAGCTGCTGGCGGCGGACGGCGCATATGCGCAGATGTGGCAGCGCCAGCAGGCGCATCCGGACGAGATGGAGAGCCCGTCGCCGGAAGCCGGCGACGGCTACCCTGAAAACGTGGTGCGCATGGTGTAGGAGTACAACGCTCATGCAGATTGTCGTCCGCGGGTGCGCCAATTTCCTATGCCGCCGCTGCCGACTCGCGTTACGATAGCGGCATGGAAAGCAAATGGTTAGAAGACTTCATTTCGTTGGCGGAAACCCATAGTTTCAGCCGCTCTGCAGAATTGCGTCATGTCACGCAGCCGGCCTTCTCGCGCCGCATCCAGTCGCTGGAGGCATGGCTGGGCGCCGACCTGATCGACCGCACCTCCTATCCGACGCGGCTGACGGCGGCCGGCGAGGTCTTTTACGAGCAGGCGCTGGAAATGCTGGGCCAGATCAACAACGCCCGTGCGCTGATGCGCGGCAAGCGCCCGACAGCATTGAGCACGGTCGATTTTGCCGTGCCGCATACCTTGTCGCTGACCTATGTGCCGCGCTGGATCCGTTTGCTGGAAGGCGGTTTTGGCCCGCTCAATACGCGCCTGCTGGCCTTGAACGTGCATGACGCCGTGATGGCCATGGTGGATGGCGGCTGCGACCTGCTGCTGTGTTATCACCATCCGCGCCAGCCGGTACAGCTCGACACCGGCCGCTATGACCTGATCACCTTGGGCAGCGAGGTGCTGCGCGCCTATGCCCATTGCAACAAGGCCGGGGTGCCGGACTATGTCTTTCCCGGCAGCGCCGGCGCGCCTTTGCCGTTCTTGTCCTATACCAGCAACGCCTACCTCGGGCGCATGGTGGAACTGATCCTGGCCGACGCCAAGAAGCCGCTTTACCTGGAAAAACGCTACGAGACGGATATGGCGGAAGGCTTGAAAATGATGGCGCTGGAAGGACACGGCGTGGCGTTCCTGCCGGAGTCCGCGGTGACCCGCGAAGTCAAGCTGAAACAGCTGGCCAGCGTCGACCACAACGCGCCGGAATGGGAAGCCACCATGGAAATCCGCCTGTACCGTGAACGTCCTACCGTGCAAAGGCCGGGCAAGCCGGTGGTCGCGCGGTTGTGGGCTTACCTGCTGCAGCAGCAGGAAAACGCCGCCAAGGAAGCAGCCAAAAACGCCAAACGCAAAACACCGGCGGCGCTCGCATAAACCCCGGAACCGCCAGGTTCCGGGCGGCGCAAGCCGCGCGAAAATCATATTGCCATGGGGTAATTGTATTTTTTGATATCAATGCAAAAAATGCATAGTTACATGCGCACAAAGCATTGGCTTTGCCCTATGCCGTTGTCCTACGATTCGCCACTAGATCGATTTCGCCCCCGCTGTCAGTACCCCTGTCGTCCTAATCCAGGGGGCCGGTCTGCAACTTCCAGGAGCGCGCAAAAATATGACTATCAAGCACGAAGTTCCATCCTATCTCACGCAACATGGCATCGGCCCATGGGGCGACTATCTCGAACAAATCGATCGCGTAACACCTTACCTCGGCAATCTGGCCCGCTGGGTCGAAACCATGAAGCGTCCGAAGCGGATGCTGATCGTCGACGTCCCTATCGAACGCGATGACGGCACCATTGCCCACTTCGAGGGCTATCGCGTGCAGCACAACACCTCGCGCGGCCCAGGCAAGGGCGGCGTGCGTTTCCACCAGGACGTGACCCTGTCCGAAGTGATGGCCCTGTCGGCCTGGATGACGGTCAAGAATGCTGCTGTCAACGTGCCGTACGGCGGCGCCAAGGGCGGTATCCGGGTTGACCCGAAGACCTTGTCGCAAGGCGAACTGCAACGCATGACGCGCCGCTATACCAGCGAGATCGGCATCATCATCGGCCCTAACAAGGACATCCCGGCGCCGGACGTCAACACCAACGAACAAATCATGGCCTGGATGATGGATACCTATTCCATGAACCAGGGCAGCACTGCATCGGGCGTCGTCACCGGCAAGCCGATTTCACTGGGCGGCAGCCTGGGACGGCGCGAAGCCACCGGCCGCGGCGTGTTCGTGGTGGGTTGCGAAGCAGCGGTCAAGCGCGGCCTGGATATCCACGGCGCCAAGGTTGCGGTGCAGGGTTTCGGTAACGTCGGCGGCATCGCCGCGCGCCTGTTCTCGGAAGCCGGCGCAAAAGTAGTGGCGGTGCAAGACCATATCTCGACCGTGGTGCGATCCAGCGGCCTCGACGTCGCGGCGCTGCAAGCCCACGTCAATGAAACCGGCAGCGTTGCCGGTTTCAAGGGCGGCGAAGAAATCAGCGACCGTGCGCAGTTTTGGGCTGTCGATTGCGATATTTTGGTGCCTGCTGCTTTGGAGCAACAAATCACCGTGGAGAATGCGCCGACCATCCGCGCCAAGATCATCCTGGAAGGCGCCAACGGCCCGACCAGCCCGGCTGCGGACGACATCCTGCATGAAAAGGGCGTGCTGGTAGTGCCTGACGTGATCGCCAATGCCGGCGGCGTGACGGTAAGTTATTTCGAGTGGGTGCAGGATTTCTCCAGCTTCTTCTGGACTGAAGATGAAATCAACCTGCGCCTGACCCGCATCATGCGCGAAGCGTTTACCGCGGTCTGGCAACTGGCTGAAGAGAAGAAAGTATCGTTGCGCACCGCTGCATTTATCGTTGCCTGTACCCGTGTGTTGCAAGCGCGTGAAATGCGTGGTTTGTATCCTTGATTGATGTTGCGTTATAGTCGGGATGTTTTGCGCGCGCTCAAGCTGCTGGCCGGCTGAGCGCGTGTCATCTGGCCCTGGGCGTATCCGGGGACTTGTCTGCAAAAGAGCGACGCTATAGCAGTCGCCGCCGACAAGCAAACAGCTGGCTTGAATATTGCATTAAGCATATTCATTGCATAAAAACATTATCGACAGCGCACATCAAGGGGAGAGCAGCGTGGGAATCAAGGACGGTAAGGGCGGCCAGGGCAGCAACGCGGCCGCGCGGTGCAATGCAGGTCTGGGAGTTGTGTTAGCGGTAACGTTGAGTATCGCAGCGGCAGCCGCGCATGCGGAAGACGTGCTGGCGAAAATCCGCGACAGCAAGACCATCACGATCGGATACCGGGAAGCGTCGTTCCCGTTCTCTTTTGTGGATCAGGATAAAAAGCCGGTTGGCTATGCGATCGACCTGTGCCTCAAGATAGCCGACGCGGTGAAGCAGCAATTGAAACTGCAGCAATTGAATATCGCGTATGTTCCAGTGACGTCATCTAATCGCATTGACATGATCGCAAGCGGAAAAATCGACCTGGAGTGCGGGTCAACCACCAACAATGCAGAGCGGCGCAAGCAGGTCGGCTTTACCATCGCGCATTTCATGGCGTCGTCGCGGATGCTGGTGCGGACCGAAGACAAGATCAAGAACTGGCCGGACCTGCGCGACAAGAAGGTGGTGACGACCAAGGGGACGACCAGCGTCAAATCCCTGGTCGACCGGGGCCAGGTCCGCTCCCTGAACATGACCATACTGGAAGGACGCGACCACAACGAATCGTTCAAGATGGTGGAAGACAAGGCGGCCGATGCGTTTGTGATGGATGACGTGCTGCTGTACGGATTGAAGGCTACCGCCAAGGATCCCGCAGCGTACGCGATTGTCGGCGAGCCTTTGACAACCGAACCTTACGCTATCATGCTGCCGAAAGGCGATACAAACTATAAAGCTGTGGTCGACCGTGAAATGGGCCGCATTATCCACGATGGCGAAATCAACAAGTTGTACACCAAGTGGTTCCTGAGTCCGATTCCGGCAAAAAATAATCTCGTGTTGAACATGCCCATGGGCTATCTTTTCAGGGAGTCTTTACGCTTCCCGTCGGACCAGGTTGGCAACTAAAGTAATCAGAATTGACTGTAATTTTTAATTTATGCAAAGGTGGAGACAGGCATTTTCGGAGGAGAAGTAAGAATAATAAATAAGCATGAGTTTAAGTCTGCTGCTGAGGCAGTGAGTTTGTTAAACTATACAGATAATTTTTTTACGGGAGTTGTTATGATGTCATCGAAATTAGTTGTCGCTTTGGTTGGCTTGGGAGTAATGGTTGGCTCCGTACAAGCACAAGAACTGACCGGAACACTCAAGAAAATCAAGGATACCGGCACCATCACCCTGGGCGTGCGCGATTCGTCCATTCCATTCTCTTACCTTGATGACAAACAATCGTATCAGGGTTACTCGATCGACCTGTGCCTGAAAGCTGCGACCGCCATTCAGAAACAGCTCGGCATGACTGCCTTGAACGTCAAGATGGTTCCAGTGACTTCGGCGACCCGCATTCCGCTGATCTCCAACGGCACCATCGACCTGTCCTGCGATTCCGCCACCAACAATGCAGAGCGTCAAAAGGTCGTTTCCTTTGCGCCGACCATGTACGTGACCGCGAACCGTATCCTGGCCAAGAAATCGTCCAACATCAAGACGCTGGACGACCTCAAGGGCAAGACCATCGTTTCCACTTCCGGCACGTCGAACCTGAAGCAAGTCACGATCCTCAATGGCGAGCGCAACCTCGGCATGAACATCCTGGCCGCCAAAGACCATGCTGAAGCGTTCCTGATGGTGGAAACCGGCCGCGCAACAGCGTTTGTCATGGACGACATCCTGCTGGCGTCGCTGGCGGCAAGCTCCAGAGCGCCTGCCGACTACGAAATCACCAAGGAAGCCTTGTCGGTTGAGCCGTACGGCATTATCGAACGCAAAGACGACCTGCCATTCAAGAAAGCGGTCGACACTGCGCTGAGCAATGTCTACACCTCGGGCCAGATCAACGACATCTACGCAAAATGGTTCCTGAAGGCGATTCCGCCGAAGGGCATCAACCTGAACGTGCCAGTCAGCCCAGAGCTGAAGGCTGCGTTTGCCAAGCCAACCGATTCGGGTGATCCGGCTGCCTATGCTGCCGTCCCTGAAGCGCAAAAGCAATCGCTGAAGTTGAAGAAAAAATAAGATAGGCGATAAGAACGGAACGGGAGGCGCAAGCCTCCCGTTTTGTTTCTGAAATTGAATTGCTGCGCCGCACAATAGGCGCTTGCCGATTGCTGGCGCAGCAATGGAGATTTGAGTAATAGAGGGGACTTAATATGCATTACAACTGGAACTGGGGCATCTTCTGGCAAGAGTCTCCCGACGGTGTCAGCACTTACATGGACACCTTGCTGGCCGGCCTGAAGTGGACGCTTGCGCTGTCCGCATCGGCCTGGATCATGGCGCTGATCATCGGTACGGTGATCGGTACGATCCGTACCATGCCGAACAAGTGGGCAGTACGCGTGGCCAACGGCTACGTTGAATTATTCCGCAACATCCCGCTGATCGTGCAGATGTTTCTCTGGTATTTCGTGATGCCGGAAATCGTCCCTGCGGGCGTCGGCAACTGGCTCAAGAGCCTGCCAAATGCATCATTCATCACCGCCTTCCTGGCGCTGGGTTTTTTTACGTCGTCGCGGATTGCCGTACAAGTCTCCGCTGGCATTAATGCACTGCCCCGTGGCCAAAAGCTGGCGGGTACTGCACTTGGTCTGACGTTGCCACAAACATATCGCTACGTTTTGCTGCCGATGTCGTTCCGGATCATCATCCCGTCCCTGACCAACGAATTCGCAGCAATCATCAAGAACAGCTCGGTCGCACTGACGATCGGCCTGGTGGAACTGACCGCCGCTACTTATTCGATGCGTGAATTTACCTTCCAGACTTTCGAAGCTCTCACCGGCGCTACCGTGATCTACGTGATCATCTCGGCGATTGCCTTGCTGCTGGCGCGCTGGCTTGAAAAAGCGATCGCGATTCCAGGTTTCATTGCTGCCGGCAGCGCTAACACGGGAGGTCATTAATCATGTTTTCGAATTTCGATTTTGACGTCATCCAGCGCTCCTGGCTCTACCTGTTCACCACCGGCATGAAGTTCACGCTGACGCTGACCTTGGTGGCGATGATAGGCGGCATCCTGTTCGGCACCGTGCTGGCGATGATGCGCTTGTCGCACAACAAGACGATTTCACTGATCGCCACCAGCTACGTCAACCTGATCCGCTCGGTGCCGCTGGTGCTGGTGATTTTCTGGTTCTACTTCCTGGTGCCGTACATCGGCGCCTGGATTATCGGCGCATCGCAGCCGGTGCAGGTCGGCGCATTCTCGTCGGCATTGATCACGTTCATCTTGTTTGAAGCAGCTTATTATTGCGAAATCATGCGTTCCGGGATCCAGTCGATCCCGCGCGGCCAGGTTTCTGCCGGCTATGCGCTGGGCATGAATTACTGGCAAATGATGGGCAATGTGGTGCTGCCGCAAGCGTTCCGCAACATGATCCCGATCCTGCTGACCCAGACCATCGTCTTGTTCCAGGACGTTTCGCTGGTCTATGTGCTGGGCTCGGTGCCGGACTTCGTTACTGTCGCATCCAAGATCGCGCAGCGCGACGGCCGCCTGGTGGAGATGTACATGTTTGTCGCCGTGGTGTACTTCGTGATGAGCTTCGGCTTGTCGTCGCTGGTCAAGAAGCTGCAGCAAAGGGTTGCGATTATTCGATAATTGTTCGACAAGATCCAGGCCCGGCCCAAGGAAGGGGCGGGCCTGGACTGCAAAACAGAATTCAGGAATTAGGAGAAATACTCATGATTAAGCTTAACAACGTCAGCAAATGGTACGGCCAATTTCAAGTCCTGACCGATTGCACCACGCAAGTGGCCAAGGGCGATGTGGTGGTGGTGTGCGGACCGTCGGGTTCCGGTAAATCGACGCTGATCAAGACCGTCAACGGCCTGGAGCCGTTCCAGAAGGGCGAGATCACGGTCGATGGCGTTTCGGTCGGCGACCCCAAGACCAACCTGTCGAAACTGCGCGCGCGCATCGGCATGGTGTTCCAGAACTTCGAACTGTTCCCGCACATGTCGATCCGCGAGAACCTGACCATCGGCCAGGTCAAGGTGCTGGGCCGCAGCCAGGACGAAGCCAATGAAAAAGGCTTGAAGTACCTGGACCGCGTCGGCCTGATTGCACAGAAAGACAAGTTCCCTGGCCAGCTGTCCGGCGGCCAGCAGCAGCGCGTGGCGATTGCCCGTGCGTTGTCGATGGATCCGATTGCGATGCTGTTCGACGAACCGACTTCAGCGCTCGATCCGGAAATGATCAATGAAGTGCTGGATGTGATGGTCGGCCTGGCGCAAGAAGGCATGACCATGATGGTGGTGACGCATGAAATGGGCTTCGCCAAGAAGGTCGCCAACCGCGTGGTGTTCATGGACAAGGGCCTGGTGGTGGAAGACTGCACCAAGGACGAGTTCTTTGGCGCGCCGCGTTCCGACCGCGCCCGCGATTTCCTGGCCAAGATCATTCACTGATCGCTGCGTTTTGCGCGAGGCAAGAAGCCGCTCCGGAGCATATCCGGGCGGCTTTTTTGTTGCCTGGTTGCCGGGCGCGGAAGGGCAGGCGGGGAGCATCCGGCGAGGCGCCGCCCCCCGGCCTGCGGTAAAATGACGCTCATCCGAACCCCCGCCGCACCATGCTAGCCACCAAACCTTACCTGCGCAGCCTGAAACTCAATCCCGAGCTGGCGGTCGATTATGATGTGTATCCCTTCAGCATCCCGGCCGTGCGCGAACTGGAGCAGATCGATTTTCATCCTGACGTCACGTTCCTGGTCGGCGAAAACGGCGCAGGCAAATCGACCTTGCTGGAAGCGATTGCGGTTGCCTGGGGGTTTAATGCGGAAGGCGGCACCAGGAACGCGAATTTCTCTACCGCCGAAGCGCATTCCGACCTGTATCGCTACATACGGACAGTGAAGAGCTTCAAGCGGCCCCGGGCCGGCTATTTCCTGCGCGCCGAAAGTTTCTTCAACCTCGCCACCTACGAGGAAAACATGGATGACGGACAGCATCCATCCTATGGCGACAAGGGGCTGCACCGGCAATCGCATGGGGAGTCTTTCCTGGCGCTGCTGCAAAACAAGTTCCAGCCTGACGGTTTTTACATGCTGGATGAACCGGAAGCAGCGTTATCGCCCAACCGCCAGCTGGCGGCGCTGGCGATTATCCACAAGCTGGCGCAAAATCGCAGCCAGTTCATCATCGCCACCCATTCGCCTATCCTGCTGGCTTATCCCCACGCCAGGATTTACCTGCTGGACCAGAGCGGCCTTGCCGAGACCCGCTACGAAGACACCGAACACTATACGACCACGCGCCATTTCCTGAACAATCCGGCAGCCATGCTGGAGCGACTTTTTGCAGAAGAGAATGAACATGACTGATGCCTTGACCGACACACTGACCATCACCCGTCCCGACGACTGGCATTTGCACCTGCGCGACGGCGTGGCGCTGGCCGCCGTCTTGCCGCATAGCGCGCGCCAGTTCGCCCGCGCCATCGTGATGCCTAACCTGAAGCCGCCGGTGACCACCACTGCGCAGGCGGCAGCCTACCGCGAGCGCATCCTGGCAGCCTTGCCGCAGGAGCTGGCGTTCGAGCCGCTGATGACCCTGTACCTGACCAACAATACGCCGCCTGACGAGATCCGGCGCGCCAAGGACAGCGGCTTCGTGCACGCCGTCAAGCTGTATCCGGCCGGCGCCACCACCAATTCCGATGCCGGCGTAACGGACCTGGGCAAGTGCTACAAGACACTGGAAGTCATGCAGGAGCTCGGCATGCCGTTCCTGGTGCATGGCGAAGTGACCGATCCTGCAATCGATATCTTCGACCGCGAAGCGGTTTTCATCGATCGTGTGATGCAGCCGTTGCGGCGCGACATGCCGGAACTGAAAGTGGTGTTCGAGCACATCACCACCAAGGACGCCGCCCAATACGTCGAGAGCGCAAGCGGGCCGGTGGCGGCCACCGTCACGGCGCATCACCTGCTGTATAACCGCAACGAAATCTTCAAGGGCGGCATCCGGCCGCATTATTATTGCCTGCCGGTACTGAAGCGAGAAGAGCACCGGCAAGCATTGGTGCAGGCAGTGGCGTCGGGCAGCACGCGCTTCTTCCTCGGCACCGATTCAGCCCCGCATCCGAAGGGTTTGAAAGAGCACGCCTGCGGCTGTGCCGGCTGTTATACCGCGCTGCATGCGATGGAGCTGTATGCGCAGGCATTCGACCAGGCCGGCGCGCTGGACAAGCTGGAGGCGTTCGCCAGCTTCAACGGCCCCGATTTCTACAATCTGCCGCGCAACCAGGGCACGGTCACGCTGGAGCGCCAGTCGTGGACCTTGCCGGCGGAATTGCCGCTGGGCGAGACTACCCTGGTGCCGCTGAACGGCGGCGAGACGATAGATTGGCAACTGGCGTAGGGTCATTTAACACCTCCGCTTTTTACCTTTTGCATCGACATGGTGCGATTTTTGCTTGCTTGAATGGCAGGAACGGATAAAACCGGCCTTCCATCCTGTCTAACCGTAGCTCACCGATTCGCCTTCGGATCCAGGTTCAAGCATGCAAAGTCTACGTATCGTTGTTGTCAATCCGGTCGCCATCGAGGGTGACGACGATCCCGCGTTCGAGGCGCAAGCCGCGCGCGGCAAGGCTTTGCGCATCGGCTTGCTGGAGGCCGGCTACAACATAGTCGCTTCACTTCCGGCCGACCTGTACCTGCCAGAGAGAATTGCCCAGTTGCAACCAGACATGGTCATCATCGATGCTGAATCCGATGCGCGCGACGTGCTTGAGCACGTGGTGATCGCCACACGCGATGCGCGCCGCCCGATCGTCCTGTTTACCGAGGATGCAAAAACTTCCAGCATGGATGCGGCGATGGCGGCCGGTGTCTCCGCTTATATCGTGGCCGGCCTGCAGACGGCGCGCATCAAGCCGGTGCTGGAGGTCGCTCTGGCGCGCTTCCGGCAAGAGCAGAAGCTGCTGGCGGAGCTGTCCGACACCAAGCTGAAGCTGGCCGAACGCAAGTTGCTGGACCGGGCCAAGGGTTTGCTGATGGATCACCATAAGCTGACGGAGCAGGAGGCATATCAAAAGCTGCGGCGGCTGGCGATGGACAAGAACCTCAAGCTGTCCGAAGTGGCGCAACGCATTATCGACGCTGCCGACCTGCTGGGCTGACCAGGCCGTGAACTGGACGCGCGGTTGCCGCGAGCTGGTTTGGTGCATTGCACAAGGCCGGTGCGCTTTTTGAGCGGAAAACCGGCACGGTCCTGCATTTCCCCCGGTAAAAATCCCTGGCACGTGGTTTGCATAGTCCATTTCAGGCGCCAACGCTGGCGCTGCTGGAATCGGCTAACGGCGGCCGTTTCCGCATAAGACAAAGGTGTCTTTCCGCATGGCTTGTCCAGCGCGGGATGACGCCTTTTTTGTTGCCGGAAACAATCTGGAGCCATGCGATGGAAGCAAGCAATGCACTGCAGCTAAACACCCCGGACACGCCGAACACGCTTGTCGACGGCAAGCGCCGTCAACTATTACAGACCGCGACTCTCGCGGCAGGAGCCAGCATGTTAGGACTTTCCAGCACCGGTGTTTGGGCCGCAGGCTCGGACAAGCCGGAAAAAACCGAGGTCAAGATAGGCTTCATCCCGCTGACCGATTGCGCGTCGGTGGTGATGGCGTCGCTGCTCGGCTTTGACAAAAAATACGGCATCAAGATCATCCTCAGCAAGGAAACCTCATGGGCCGGCGTGCGCGACAAGCTGGCCAACGGCGAACTCGACGCCGCGCATGTGCTGTCGGGCTTGATCTACGGCGTGCAGATGGGTATAGGCGGCCAGAAGAAAGACATGGCGATCCTGATGGGGCTCAACAATAACGGCCAGGCCATCACGCTGTCCAAGAAGCTGGCCGACAAAGGCGCTGTGGACGGGCCGTCGCTAGCCAAGCTGATGGCCAGCGACAAGCGCGAATATACATTTGCCCAGACCTTCCCGACCGGCACCCACGCCATGTGGCTGTACTACTGGCTGGCCGTCAACGGCGTCAATCCGCTCAAGGACGCCAAGGTGATTACGGTGCCGCCGCCGCAGATGGTGGCCAACATGCGGGTCGGCAACATGGACGGCTTTTGCGTCGGCGAGCCTTGGGGCCACCGGGCGATCGTCGATGGCATCGGCATTACCGCCATCACGACCCAGGAAATCTGGAAAGACCATCCGGAAAAAGTGCTGGGCACTACCGCCGAGTTTGCCGCCAAGAATCCGAACACCTGCCGCGCCTTGATCGCTGCCGTGCTGGAAGCGGGGAAATGGATCGATGCTTCGCTCGCCAACAAGAACAAGATGGCCGAAGCGATCGCCGACAAATCGTATGTCAACACCAGCAAGGACGTGATCGACCAGCGCATCATGGGCCGTTACCAGAACGGCCTGGGCAAGACCTGGGACGATCCGAACTACATGAAGTTTTACAACGACGGCCTGGTCAATTTCCCCTACCTGTCGGATGGCATGTGGTTCATGACGCAGCACCGGCGCTGGGGTTTGCTGAAAAGCGACCCGGACTACCTGGCGGTGGCCAAGTCGGTCAGCCAGATCGCGCTCTACAAGGATGCGGCGGCGATGACAAACACGCCGCTGCCGAAAGACCCGCTGCGGAGCTCGAAGCTGATGGACGGCACGGTGTGGGACGGCAGGAATCCGCAAGCCTATGCCGCATCTTTCAAGATCCGTGCATAAATAAATCCAGACGTTTATGAACCGCGATTTATTGGAGAGTCACTATGAGCGCAATCATGGACACGGCGGCAAATGCCAATCGCCAGGCGGCAGCAATGGATAGCAAGGCAACCGAGGTTGTGGCTGAAGCCGCGGTCGCCGCTCCGCGCCCGCTGCCGAAAATGAACCGCCGCAGCAGCATGCCGTCCTGGCTGATGAGCATCGTTGCGCCGTTGCTTGGCCTGGCGTTCCTGGTGCTGGTGTGGCAGATCATCGCGATGAGCAACAGCCAGTTTCCGACGCCGCTGCTGACCTTGCAGGAAGCGCTCAAGCTGTTTGCCGATCCGTTCTACCGGACCAGCCCTAACGACCAGGGCATAGGCTGGAATATCCTGGCTTCACTGCAGCGGGTCGGCGTCGGCTTCGGCCTGGCGGCGCTGGTGGGGATTCCCCTGGGCTTCATGATCGGCCGCTTCAAGTTCCTCTCCAGCATGTTCGGTCCCATCATCAGCTTGCTGAAACCGGTATCGCCGCTGGCCTGGCTGCCGATCGGCCTGCTGGTGTTCAAGTCGGCCAATCCGGCGGCGATCTGGTCCATCTTCATTTGCTCGATCTGGCCGATGATCATCAACACTGCTGTCGGCGTGCAGCGGGTGCCGCAGGATTACATGAACGTGGCGCGCGTGCTGAACCTGTCGGAATGGAAAGTCATCACCAGGATCCTGTTCCCTTCGGTATTGCCGTACATGCTGACCGGCGTGCGGCTGGCGATCGGCACTGCCTGGCTGGTGATCGTCGCCGCCGAAATGCTGACCGGCGGCGTCGGCATCGGTTTCTGGGTCTGGGATGAATGGAACAACCTCAACGTGCCGCACATCATCATCGCGATAGTAGTGATCGGCGTGGTCGGCCTGGTGCTGGAGCAATTGCTGGTGGCTCTGGCCAAGGCGTTTACCTATGAGCAAGTATCGAACTAACTGACATCGGGGAAAACATGGAACAGCGCGACGCCAAATTCATCGATATCCACCAGGCTGAAATGGTGTTCAGCACCAGCAAGGGCCAGTTCCACGCACTGCGCGACATCAACCTGACGGTGCGCAAGGGCGAGTTCGTGACCTTGATCGGCCATTCCGGCTGCGGCAAGTCGACCCTGCTGAACCTGATCGCCGGTTTGCTGCTGCCGAGCGACGGCGTGCTGATTTGCGCCGGCCGTGAAATCGGCGGACCATCGCCGGAACGGGCGGTGGTGTTCCAGAACCATTCGCTGCTGCCCTGGCTTACCTGCCACGAAAATATCTATCTCGGCGTGGAGCGCGTGTTCGCCGCCACCGAAAACAAGAGTGCCTTGAAGGAGCGCACCAAGGCCGCGCTGGCGATGGTGGGATTGACGGCGGCCGGGCAAAAACGCCCGCATGAAATTTCCGGCGGCATGAAACAGAGGGTCGGCATCGCCCGCGCTTTGGCGATGGAGCCCAAGGTGCTGCTGATGGACGAACCGTTCGGCGCGCTGGACGCCTTGACCCGCGCCCATTTGCAGGACGAGCTGCTGAAGATCGTCGCCAAGACCGGATCGACGGTGGTGATGGTGACCCACGATGTCGATGAGGCGGTGCTGCTGTCCGACCGCATCGTGATGATGACCAACGGTCCGGCCGCCACCATCGGCGATATCGTGCAGGTGAGGCTGGCGCGGCCGCGTGAACGCGTGGCGCTGGCGCAGGATCCTTTGTATGCCGAGTACCGGACCTCGGTGCTGGAATTCCTGTATCGCAAACAAGCCCATCCGGCCGCGCAGGCGGCCTGAGGGAAACCAGGAACCTATGATGAAACCGCAAGGTAAAGTGATGCTGGTCGGCGCCGGACCAGGTGATCCGGACCTGCTGACGCTGAAGGCTGCCAGGGCCATCGCGCAAGCCGATGTGCTGCTGGTGGACGACCTGGTCAATCCCGAAGTGCTGGTGCATGCGCAAGACAGCGCACGGGTGATCCATGTCGGCAAGCGCGGCGGTTGCCAGTCGACCTCGCAGGAATTCATCGAACGCCTGATGGTGCTGGAAGCGCAGGCAGGCCATTGCGTGGTGCGCCTGAAAGGCGGCGACCCCTATCTGTTCGGCCGCGGCGGCGAAGAGCGCGCGCATTTGCAGCGGCAAGGGGTGGCGGTCGAAGTGGTGCCGGGCATTACCAGCGGCATGGCGGCCGCGGCCAGCATCGGCATTGCGGCGACGCATCGCGACCATAGCCAGGGCGTGATTTTCGTGACCGGCCATGGCAAGAGCGAGAGCGCCCAGCCGAACTGGACGGCGCTGGTGGCGGCCGGCATGACGCTGGTGGTGTACATGGGAGTGGCCCGCTGCGCGCAGTTGCAGCGCAGCCTGCTGCAGGCCGGCATGGCCGCAACCATGCCGGTGGCGGTGATCCAGTCGGCGACCTTGGCTACGCAGGCGCAACTGCTGACCACTCTCGCGCAGTTGCCGCAAGCCTTGCATGACAGCGGGCTCGGCAGCCCCAGCATTATCGTTATCGGCGAAGTGGTGCGTTGCGCCGATGCTGTCGCCAATATCGGCCTGGACAATTTGCAGCGGGCAGTGGGCTGAGCCGCATGCGCGCGAGGTAAAATGCGCGGCAAATGCCTACTCCTGCCGCCCTCGTCGATTGGTCACAACCCTGGCTCAAGCCGTTTCACCTGCTTGGCCAGCGCCTGAGCGTCGCCGATGACTGGCGGCAGGCATTGAATACGGCCGCCCGAGAGCGCGACATCCGCAACTACCAGGGTTTGCCGGTCAGCTTTGTGGCACAGGCCGAGCTGCCTGCGGCGACCGCCTACGAGTCATTTATCGGCAGCAGCGGCAAAGTGCCGACCCGCGACAATCTCCACGATTTCCTGAACGCCTTGATCTGGCTGTCGTTCCCGGCCGTCAAGGCGCGCCTGAATGCGCTGCAGGCCGCCGAGCTGGCCAAGGCCGGGACCGTCTCCGGCAGCAGCAAGCCGCGCGGCGCGGCGCGCGATGCCGCCACCATCTTTGACGAAAATGCCGCCTTGCTGCTGGTGCCGGACAATGCCGCGGGGCAGTCGCTGAGCGCCGCATTGCGCCAGCACCAATGGCAGCAGGTGTTTATCGAGCAAGGCGCCATGTTTGGCGGCGCAGCCGAGGTCTGGCTGTTTGGCCACGCCTTGCTGGAAAAACTGGTGCAGCCATACAAGGCGATAACCGCGCATACCCTGGTGCTGCGCGTGCCGGAATCTTATTACGGGTTGAGCGATAACCTGCGGCGCGAATGGATCGACCGGCACGTTGCCGCCGAGCTGGCGCAGCAAGACGCGCTGATCGGCCGCCTGACGCCGCTGCCGGTGCTCGGCGTGCCGGACTGGAGCCAGGGACAGGACCAGGCTTTTTATGCCGACGCCGCGGTGTTCCGCCCCAAGCGCGGCAATTGAAGCCAGCCTGATAAAATCCACCTACCTAATTTTAAAAGTGATTCTTCGCATGCTATTCCTGGACAGAGCCATCGCCGATTTCGACAACGCCTTGCGGGTGATCACCGGACAAGCGTCGGCTTCGCGCCCGAATCCGGCGCTGCAGGCGGCCGACGGTGTGCTGGATGCGGCCGAGCAGCGCCACAGCGCCGGCCTGATGCGGGTCAATCACGTCGGCGAAGTCTGCGCGCAGGCGCTGTACGACGCCCAGGGCCGCTTCGCCCAAGGCGATCCGATCAAGCAGCAATTTGCCGCGGCGGGCAGGGAAGAGGAAGACCACCTGGCCTGGACTGCGGAACGCCTGCGCGAGCTGGGTTCGCACGTCAGTTTGCTCAATCCGCTGTGGTATGCCGGATCCTATGCGCTAGGAACGCTGGCGGCGCGCCTGGGCGATGCCCGGAGCCTGGGTTTTGTGTCGGAAACCGAGCGCCAGGTTGAGGCGCATCTCAGCAGCCACCTGGAACAGCTGCCGCTGCAGGACGCCAAGTCGCGCGCTATCGTCGAACAGATGCGCGACGATGAAATCGCCCATGGCGAGGCGGCGCGGTCGCTGGGCGCAGCCGAAATGCCGCGCCCGGTGCAAAAGGTGATGCAGGCGATGTCGAAAGTGATGACGACGGTCGCTTACCACATTTGAGGCTAGGCTTCGGCGGCCGCTTCGGCCAGGTCGTCGACGATCTCGAAGGAATGGGTGATCGCGGCGGTTTTTTCCAGCATGATCGAGGCTGAGCAGTATTTTTCGTGCGACAGCTTGATTGCGCGCTCGACCAGGTTGGGTTTCAGGTTGCGGCCGCGTACGGTGAAATGGAAGTGGATCTTGGTGAATACCTTGGGTTCCGTTTCCGCCCGTTCCGATTTCAGCGTGACGTCGCAGCCGCGGATATCCTGGCGGCTTTTGCGCAGGATCAGCACGACGTCGTAAGCGGTGCAGCCGCCGGTGCCGGCCAGCACCACTTCCATCGGGCGCGGCGCCAGGTTGCGGCCGCCGCCGTCAGGGGCGCCGTCCATCGCCAATACATGGCCGGAGCCGGTTTCTGCCAAAAATGTCATGCCGGACGAACCGGTCCAGCGAACTGTGCATTCCATATGATCTCGTGGGAAGTGGTTGTGTCGCAATATTCTAACTGCTCTTGACGGATGTAGCCTGGACGGGAGCGGGTTGGCAAAAAGAAAACGGGGCCATGTTTTTGGATGAGCCCGCGATTCTTTACCTTGCGATGCACCATTCTGTTTGCTAAGATCAATCTAACGGTTGCGGAATTGATTTCCGGCAATTGACGCCATGTCTCCTCCACCCTCCACAGGAGTGGATTTAAACCCGATGCCCAAGTGCGCAGTTCGGGTTTTCTTTTATCCGCAAGAGCGGCAGCCGGCGCATCGGCAAGCTTATTTACAACATCGCATAGCGCAAACGGCGATTTTTTTCAATCAATTTGACGCCAAGTCCTTGAAAAGGCTATAATTTACGGCTTTTCCGTTTGCTCAGGAAAAGATAACAAGGAAGAGTCTGTCGCTGACGCAGGACGAAGCCCCGGTCTAAAAGCCGGTTTTCGATAGCGGCGGAACCACCATTTGAGCGAATTAAACTAGTTAGGAAGTCAACATGAAAACTTTTTCCGCTAAGGGCCATGAAGTCCAGCGTGATTGGTTCGTGATTGACGCGACGGACAAAGTCCTCGGACGTGTTGCCAGCGAAGTGGCACTCCGACTGCGCGGCAAACACAAACCGGAATTTACTCCGCACGTTGATACCGGCGATTTCATCGTCGTCATCAATGCAGGCAAACTGCGCGTCACTGGCGCCAAGGCAACCGACAAGACGTACTTCCGTCACTCCGGTTACCCAGGCGGCATCTACGAAACAAATTTCCAGAAAATGCAACAGCGTTTTCCAGGTCGTGCGCTGGAAAAAGCGGTCAAGGGCATGCTGCCTAAGGGTCCGCTTGGCTACGCCATGATCAAGAAGCTCAAAGTGTACGCAGATGGCACCCATCCGCACACTGCGCAGCAACCTAAAGCACTTGAACTCTAAGGAATAGACATGATCGGTAACTACAATTACGGAACCGGCCGTCGCAAGAGTGCAGTGGCTCGCGTCTTCATCAAGTCCGGCTCCGGCCAGATCGTCGTCAACGGCAAGCCAGCGAATGAATACTTTTCGCGCGAAACCGGCCTGATGGTGATTCGCCAGCCACTGGAACTGACCAACCATGTCGAAACTTTCGACATCAAGGTCAATGTCAGCGGCGGCGGTGAATCCGGCCAGGCTGGCGCAGTTCGCCACGGCATCACTCGTGCACTGATCGACTACGATGCAACTTTGAAATCGGAGCTGTCCAAAGCCGGCTTCGTTACACGTGATGCACGTGAAGTTGAGCGTAAGAAGGTCGGTCTGCGCAAGGCACGCCGCGCAAAACAATTCTCCAAGCGCTAATCTACGCTTTCAGAATATCGAAAAGCCGCCAGGTTTGCGCCTGGCGGCTTTTTGCCATTTGCCGGGTCGTTTGTTGCGCTCTTTATCAAAAGGTAACATTGGGAAAAGCACTGCAGCGCCTGTGCCTTCAAGGAATTTCCGATTTCAATGTTAAGCCTCCTCAACGATTCATTGGCTGATAAAATAGCCAGCTCTTGGCGGCAATTTACCCAAGGCACCGGGTCCAACATCGTACGGTTTCCATATCGGGTTTGAAAAACCGGATTGGAAAGATGTACAGCTCCATGCAAGGAAAAGAAATGATCAAAGTCGGGATTGTGGGTGGTACGGGTTACACCGGAGTGGAGCTGCTGCGTTTGCTGGCAAGCCATCCGCATGCGCAATTGCAGGCGGTGACTTCGCGCAAGGAAGACGGCATGCCGATCGCCGACATGTATCCGTCCTTGCGCGGCCGCGTCGCGCTGGCGTTTTCTGCGCCGGAAAAAGCCAAGCTGACCGAGTGCGACGTGGTGTTTTTCGCCACCCCGCACGGCGTCGCCATGGCGCAGACGCCTGAATTGCTGGCCGCCGGCGTCAAGGTGATCGACCTGGCCGCCGATTTCCGCCTGCAGGACACCGCGGTGTTCGAGAAATGGTACAAGATGCCGCACAGCTGTCCCGAGCTGCTGAAGGAAGCCGTGTACGGCTTGCCGGAACTGAACCGCGCCGCCATCAAGGAAGCGCGCATCATCGGCAATCCCGGCTGTTATCCGACCACCATGCAGCTCGGCCTGGCGCCGTTGCTGAAGGCTGGCGTGGTGGATGCTTCGCACCTGATCGCCGATTGCAAGTCGGGCGTATCCGGCGCCGGCCGCAAGGCTGAAATCGGCTTGCTGTTCTCGGAAGCCAGCGACAATTTCAAGGCCTACGGCGTATCCGGCCACCGGCATTCACCGGAAACGCTGGAGCAGCTCGGCAAGCTGACCGATCAGAAAGTCGGCCTGTTGTTTACACCGCACCTGGTGCCGATGATTCGCGGCATGCATTCCACCATCTACGCGCGCCTGACCAAGGATATCGACAATGCGGCCCTGCAGGCGCTGTTTGAAGATGCGTACAAGGATGAGCCGTTTGTCGACGTGATGCCGTTCGGCTCGCACCCCGAGACCCGCTCCACCCGTGCGTCGAACATGTTGCGGATCGCCTTGCACCGCCCGGACAACGGCGACACCGTGGTGGTGCTGGTGGTGCAGGACAACCTGGTCAAGGGCTCGGCCGGCCAGGCCGTGCAATGCATGAACCTGATGTTCGGCCTTGAAGAGACCACCGGGCTGCTGCATGTGCCGGTCATGCCATGATCGCAGTGTTTCGTTTGTATCCGTCCCTGAACGACCGGGCCGGCAGCGATGAAGTATAAATTGTGGGTTCGGCGCATGTCGATTTCGGCGCCGAAAATGACGGTGAAGAGCCATTACCCGTGGCCGCTGAAAGCGCTTTTCCTGGTGCTGGTGCTCGGCTTCGGCGGCGCGGTCGCGATGTGGATATATGACCTCGGGCGCGATTTTACCGGCCATAGTCCGATGGTCAGCAAACAGCAGCTGGCGGACCTGAATGAAAAAGTGAACGCCTTGACGGCAGAGCGCGACCGTTTCTCGAGCACCGTCAATGCGGCCGAAAGCCGGCTCAATATCGAGAAAGCGGCGCAAGAGCAGCTGGGCCAGCAGATCAAGGTGCTGGAAACCCAGAATGCGAAGCTGAAAGAAGACCTGGCGTTTTTCGAGGGCCTGTTGCCGAATGCAACCGGCAGCCAGGGCATCACGATCCAGCGCCTGACCGCAGAGCTGTTGACGCCGACGCAATTGCGTTACCGGATGTTGATCATGCAGGGCGGGAAGGGTGCCAATTTTGTTGGAAATGTGCAACTATTGGTGACCGCGACAGTGGCAGGCAAAAGCACGGTGCTGATTTTCCCCGGCGCCAACGCCACGGCGGCAGAAAAGACCGCCTCGCAGCTGGATTTCAAGTACTACCAGCGCGTCGAGGCTGAACTGACTTTGCCGGAAGGCGCCGTGGTCAAGGCGATTCAGGCGAAGGTCATGGAAAAGGGCCAGATGCGGGCGCAGCAAACCTCTAATTTGTAAAAAGGAAACATCATGTTCAACCGTAAAGCAAAGAGCACTATCGATAGCTTGATTGGCTCGTCGACCAGCATCGAGGGCGATGTCCGTTTCAAGGGCGGTCTGCGCATCGACGGCAATGTGAAGGGCAATGTAGTGGCCGAGGCTGGCGAAACCAGCGTCCTGGTGATTTCCGAGAGCGCCAAGGTGGAAGGCGACGTGCGGGTCGCCCATCTGGTGGTCAACGGCGAGATCTGCGGCAATGTCTACTCCGCCGAACTGCTTGAATTGCAGCCGAAAGCCCGCATAACCGGTGATGTCAATTACAAGGCGCTGGAAATGCATAGCGGCGCGCTGGTAAGCGGCAAACTGACCCATGAACAGAATGTGGCCGAGCCGGTGCTGAAGCTTGCCATGTCGCAATCTGCCTAGATTTGGGCATTGCCTGCATGAATCCGGGCAAGCGCCTATAATGCAGTATTGTATGTCCCCCGCAGGAGCCAAAAATGAATGCTGTCGCTGAAATTCAAGATGTAGTCGCATCTCCGATCGTGTTTACCGATAGCGCCGCCGCCAAGGTTGCGCAACTGATCGAAGAAGAAGGCAATCCAGACCTCAAATTGCGCGTTTTCGTGCAGGGTGGCGGTTGCTCCGGTTTCCAGTATGGATTCACCTTCGATGAAATCGTCAACGAAGACGACACCACCATGAGCAAGAACGGTGTGCAGCTGTTGATCGATTCGATGAGCTATCAATACCTGGTCGGCGCTGAAATCGACTACAAGGACGACCTGGAAGGCGCGCAATTCGTGATCAAGAATCCGAATGCGACGACCACCTGCGGCTGCGGCTCTTCTTTCTCAGCCTGATTAAATAATCACGCAGTCCCGATACGCGGCTCTTGAGAAAAAGGACGCCGAGGAGAAATCCTCGGGCGTCCTTTTTTTATTGCATGGCGCTGATGGTTGATTGCGCTCCCGGCGGGATCCCGTCAGGCGGGATACAGCGCCCCCAGGATCCGTAAATCGCGCGCTCCGGTCACCAGCGGCAGGTTGCCAGGCCGGCGCTGGTCGAAACGCAGCGCCAGCCAGGCGAAAGCAACCGCTTCGACGTGGTTGGGAGCAATGCCGAGCGCCTCGGTGGATTGCACGGCTGCCGCCAAATGGTGCTTTTGCAGCGCTTGCGCCAGCTGTTGCATCAGGTACGGGTTGTAGGCGCCGCCACCGCAGACATACACGGTTTGCGCTGCCGGCGCATGCTGTGCGATCGCATCGGCGATGGTGGTGGCGGTCAGCACTGCCAGCGTTGCCTGCACGTCAGCGGGGGCAAGCTGCGGCAAGCTGGCGAGGTGGCGCGCCAGCCAGGCATCGTGGAACAGGTCGCGCCCAGTGCTTTTGGGCGGCGCGGCGGCAAAATAGTCTTCCTTGCGCATGGCGTCGAGCAAGGCCGGCGCCGGCTGCCCGCTGGCCGCCCACAAACCGTTCTCATCGTAATCCTTGCCGTGATGGCGCTTGATCCATAAATCCATCAGGACGTTGCCTGGCCCGGTATCGAAGCCGATGACGTCGCGGCTTTGGCCCGGCGTTGCATGGTGATGCAGCACGCTGATATTGGCGATGCCGCCGATATTCACCACCACCCGGGTTTGCGCCGGATCGGCGAAGACAGCCTGGTGGAACGCCGGCACCAGCGGTGCGCCCTGGCCGCCGGCGGCGATGTCGCGGCTGCGGAAATCGGCGATGACGTCGATCCCGGTCAGTTCGGCCAGCAGCGCCGGGTTGTTGGCCTGGCGCGTGAAGCCCAATTCGGGCCGATGCCTGATGGTCTGGCCATGGACGCCGATGGCGCGGATCTGGTCTGGCCGCAAACCGGCATCCGCCAGCAAGCGCTCGACGCAAGCCGCATAGTGCGAACTCAAGGTATTGGCGACCAGCGCTTCGCGTTCGATTTCATTCTGGCCGGCGGTTTGCAGCGCCATCAGTTCGGCGCGCAGCGAGGCCGAAAACGGCATGTAGGCCGATGCCAGCGTGGCCACCGGATGCTGCGCCGGGGCGCTGGGAAATGCCGCGATGACGCCATCGACGCCGTCCAGGCTGGTGCCGGACATCAGGCCGATGAACAGGCTGCTATGGATAGTTGTAGGGGGCATAATAAAACCGTTGTGAGATCAGCTGATTTTACTAGCGACTCGACAACGGTTCTAAATTAATTCCAAAGTCAGCAAGGCCAAGGCTCGCCGAGCATTTATTTCGATGCCAGTTTGGCGGCCGGCAAGGGCGCTGCTTCGCTGCCGCTCAACAGCGTAAAACGATGGGTGATATCGGCCGCGACCGTCTTGAAGCGCTCGAGCTCGGCGCCGGCCAGCGGGCTGGCGGTAGGCACCACCACCGACATCGGGTCGCGCGGCTCGTTGGCAACGCGGAACTCGTAGTGCAGGTGCGGGCCGGTAGCCCAGCCGGTCATGCCGACATAGCCGATGACGTCGCCCTGGCTGACCTTGCCGCCTTTGCGCGAGGTTGGCGCAAAGCGGCTCATGTGCGCATACACCGTTGAGTATTTGCTATCGTGCTTGATGATGACCACATTGCCGTAGCCGCTTTCAACGCCGGCAAAGTCGATCACGCCGTCAGCAGTGGCATGGATAGGCGTACCCGCGGCGGCAGCGAAGTCGACCCCGGTGTGCTTTTTCCATTTCCCCAGGATCGGATGCACGCGCATCGAGAAACCGGAAGAAATGCGGGTAAAGGTCAGCGGCGATTTCAGGAAAGCCTTTTTCAGCGACTTGCCGTCGAAACCGTAGTAGCCGCCCTGGCCGCTGCCGGGCTCGTCAAACCACACTGCCTGGAACGGCTTGCCGCCATTCACGAATTCGCCGGCCAGGATGCGGCCGGCGCGCAGGAACTGGCCGTTTTGCCAGAATGTTTCATAGGCGACATTGAAGTGGTCGCCGCGCTTCAGGTCGGAAGCGAAATTGATGTTGGTGCCGAACATGGCGACGATTTGCGAAGCCACGCTGTCTGGGATATCGGCGGCGTCGGTGGCGGCGAACAGCGAGGAGCGGATCACGCCGGTATGCATTTCGACGCGCCGCTCAAGCGCGGCGGTTTCTTCCGTCACGGTGAATTTATCGCCGTCGCGCTGGATCAGCAGGTTGGTGGGGGTATTATCGTCGCGGCCGTCGACGAGGGTTGCGCGCAGCATCTGCAGCACGCCGTCGTTGCTGGTCTGCGCCTGCACCGAGGTGCCGGCCTTGAGGCGCAGCATGGCGCGTGCGCGGCTGTCCGACTTGATGAAATTGCTGGCCTCGTCGTCGTCCACGCCGAGCCGCGTCAGCAAAGCCGCCAAGGTGTCGCCAGCGCGCATTTTGTCTTCGGCAACATAAAGTTGTTGCTGAGCTTCAAGTTTTGCGATCTGCTCGCTGAGGCTGGGCAATTCCAGTTCGGCGGAAATCGCCCGCACCGAGACTTCGTCGGGATCCGTTGGCAGCGGAGCAACACCGGCTGCGCCAAACGCAATCAGGGTCAGCACCACGGCGGAAGCGGAGACGATACGGGTTTTACGCGAGGAATCAGTAAACAACGCGGGTATCTGCTTGAAAAACGGCTTGATACTGGACCGCAAGTTGATGATTTTATCTTTGAGAGACATGCAATACGTTAAAATTTGCCGTTTGCTACCGATTCTTGTGTTGTTGTTTGTTTGATTGAACGACTTGCGGCGGGTTAAAAGGATCAGGGATTATACCTTAGGGTACCTTGTGCGACTGTAGGAATGGTCCGATTTATGGTAACCCTTTGTATTCGTTTCCCTTTACATCCGCAATTTCCGTTCCGTGCAGGCAGAGGCGCAGCTTTTCAGATTTCATTTTCGCTGGATTTTTATTTCCCATATGGCTCACGATTCCCACAACGCATCACCGAAGGCAGCCGCTGCTGTTGAAAACACCCCCCTGGTCCTGTCGGACCGGACCCAGGAGGCGCTGGCGATCACCAAACGCGGCGTCGACGAACTGCTGATCGAGAGCGACTTTGCGCGCAAGCTGCAGCGTTCCGAACAGAGCGGCAAGCCGCTGCGCATCAAGCTGGGCCTGGACCCGACCGCGCCCGACCTGCACCTTGGCCACACGGTGGTGCTGAACAAGATGCGGCAGCTGCAGGACCTCGGCCACAACGTGATTTTCCTGATCGGCGACTTTACCTCGATGATCGGCGATCCGTCCGGGCGCAATGCGACGCGGCCGCCGCTGACCCGCGAACAGATCGAGGAAAACGCCAAGACCTATTTTGCCCAGGCCAGCCTGGTGCTGGACCCGGCGCGCACTGAAATCCGCTACAACTCGGAATGGTCGGACAAGCTCGGCGCGCGCGGCATGATCCAGCTGTCGGCCAAATACACGGTGGCGCGGATTCTTGAACGTGAAGACTTCACCAAGCGTTTCAAGGCCGGTACGCCGATTTCGGTGCATGAACTGCTGTACCCGCTGATGCAGGGCTACGATTCGGTGGCGCTGGAGTCGGACCTGGAACTGGGCGGCACCGACCAGAAATTCAACCTGCTGGTCGGCCGCGAGCTGCAGAAGGATTACGGCCAGGAGCCGCAATGCATCCTGACCATGCCTTTGCTGGAAGGACTGGACGGCGTCGAGAAGATGTCCAAGTCCAAGGGCAACTACATCGGCATCACGGAGCCGGCCAACACCATGTTCGCCAAGGTGATGAGCATTTCCGACGTCATGATGTGGCGTTATTACGAGCTGCTGTCGTTCAAGTCGCTGGCGCAGATCGCCGGCGACAAGGCGCAGGTCGAAGGCGGCCAGAATCCGCGCGACATCAAGGTGGCGCTGGCGCAGGAAATCGTGGCGCGCTTCCATAACCAGCAGGCGGCGGAAGACGCCTTGAGCGATTTCAATAACCGCGCCAAGGGCGGCATCCCGGACGACATTCCCGAGTTGACCCTGAGCGGTGCGCCGCTGGGCATCGGCCAGTTGCTGAAACAGGCCAATCTCTGCCCGTCGACCTCGGAAGCGCTGCGCATGGTGGAGCAGGGCGGCGTGCGGATCGATGGCGCCGTGGTCAGCGACAAGGGTTTGAAAGTCGAGGCTGCGACCTTCGTGATACAGGTCGGCAAGCGCAAGTTCGCCCGGGTCAACCTGACGGCATGATCGGCCTGCTGCAACGGGTCAGCCACGCCAGCGTGGTGGTGGACGGCGCCACGGTCGGCGCTATCGAGGGCGGCCTGATGGTCTTGCTGTGCGCCGAGCGCGGCGACCGCGAAAAGGAAGCCGATGCGCTGCTGGCCAAGCTGCTGGCGTATCGCGTGTTCGCCGACGACGCCGGCAAGATGAACCGCAGCCTGAGCGACATCGGCGGCGGCCTGCTGCTGGTGCCGCAATTTACGCTGGCGGCGGACACCCAGTCAGGAACCCGGCCCTCGTTCACGCCGGCGGCGGCGCCGGAAGACGGCCGCCGCCTGTTCGACTATTTCGTCGGCCAGGCGGCAAGCCGGCACAAGCAGGTCGCGACCGGCCGTTTTGGCGCCGACATGAAAGTGTCTTTGACCAATGATGGTCCGGTGACTTTCTGGCTGCAGGTAAAACCGCCGGCCGCCAAAGCGTAAACCGTTTTTGCTGTAGCCTGACAACTTTACGACAGGAGCTTATCGTGAACCTCTGGAGCCATTCTTTCAACGACGGTGCATATATTCCCGGCGAATTTGCTTTCGCGGTGGTGCATCCCGAGACCCATGTCACGCTGTCCGCCAACCATAACCCGCACCTGGGCTGGGGCGAACCGCCGGCCGGCACGAAATCGCTGGTGCTTATCTGCCACGATCCCGATGTGCCGTCGCGCGGCGACGACGTCAACCAGGACGGCAAGATCGTGCCGGCCGACCTGCCGCGCGTCGATTTTTTCCACTGGGTGCTGGTCGATCTGCCGCCGCATGCGACTTCGATAGAAGCCGGAACCTTCAGCGATCGCGTCATCTCGCGCGGCAAGCCCGGCCCGGAAATCTATGGCAGCCCGATCCCTGGCGCGCGCCACGGCCTGAACGATTACACCGGCTGGTTTGCCGGCGATGCGGCGATGGGCGGCGATTATTTCGGCTACGACGGCCCATGCCCGCCATGGAACGACGAGACCGTGCACCGCTATTTCTTTACACTGTATGCCCTGGACATCGCGCGCTTGCCGGTAGACGGCAAATTCACCGGGCCGCAGGCGCTGGCCGCCATGCGCGGACACATCCTGGCCGAGACATCCATCGTCTGCCTGTACACCCTGAATCCCGCCTTGTAAGCAGCAATCCTGCAGGAAGCCCATGCCAACCACCGAAATCCTGCTGATACGCCACGGCGAAACCGACTGGAACCTTGAGCGCCGCCTGCAAGGCCATCTGGATATCCCGCTCAATCCGGCAGGCCGGCGCCAGGCGCTGGCATTGGCGCGCAGCCTGGATGGCCTCGCCCTGGACGCTATTTTTTGCAGCGACCTGCAGCGCGCGCAACAAACCGCGGCGCCCTTGGCCGAGGCGCGCGGCATGGCCCTGCGCCTCGAAACCGGATTGCGCGAGCGTTGCTACGGCGCGCTGGAAGGCTTGCGTTATCCGGAAGCGGCCGAACGTTTTCCTGATGCCTACGCGGCGTTGATGGCGCGCGATATCGATGTCCGTTATCCGGCCGGCCAGTACGTGGCGGAAACCATGCGCGAATTCTACGCAAGGGTGGCGGCGGTCCTGCCGGCATTGCTGGCGGCGGGTGATCTGCGTCAGATCGCGATAGTGACCCATGGCGGCGTACTCGACTGCATATACCGTCTTGCCCACCAGCTGCCGCTGGAGCAGGCGCGCAGTTGCGATATATTCAACGCCAGCATCAACCGCCTGAGCTGGAATCCCGAATGGCCGCAGCCATTGCGGGTGGACGGCTGGGGCGACGTGGCGCACCTGGACGCCTTGTCGCTGGACGAAATCGATCAATGAGCCCGGCTTGCCGCGCCAATGCAGCCAGTGTTTTGCCGCTTATGTTGGGCTTCGGCGGCAAGTCCCGAAAATCGCTATAAATCTGTATAAGCTCTTGCAAAAACAGTTGCGATAAAAGCAGCGTGCTTGTGCTAATCTTGCTGACAAGAATTAAAACAACAGCGGGACCGCCAGCATGAAACTTAACCTCTTTCCCTCCTGGACTCAGCGTGCCGCTGAGCCTGAACCGTTGGTCGAAGCGGCCGCGGGGAAACAGAGCGCGCCCGCTGCGCCGGCGCTGAACGATGAGCAGCTGGCGCTGGTCGGCGTATTGCACCAGCTGCTGCAAACCTTGCCCCAAGCCTATAGCGGCCGTGAAAGCGTGAAGCGGCTGTGCCAGATGATCCTGCCTGCCAGTCCGCGTATCCGGCTGGTGTGGGTGGGATTCTGCCAGGACGATTCGGAAGCGACCATCAAGCCGGCGGCGATTGTCGGTCCGGCGCGGGGCGAGTCGGATCATTGGCAGCTGGCCAAGGATTGTTTTGACTACGTGGCGCCGTTTGCCCAGGTCGCCGATTGGGAGGCCGGCCACGACAGTGACTTCCATGCGCTCTTTACACCCTGGCAAGCGCACCCTGAGCACTGCTCCGCCAAGGCCGCGCTGGCCATACCGCTGCGTTCGGAAAAAGCCCGCATGCACGGCATGATGGTGTTTTACGCCGATAGCGAGGATTATTTTTCAGAAACCGGGTTTGCTTCGTTCCAGGCTTTCGGCCATGTGTGCGAAGTGATCTGGAAGCAATCCAATTTGTCGCACCTGCTCACGCGCCAGGTGCAGCTTGATTCGCTGACCGGCCTGCTGACACGGCGCCGCATCGTGCATGTCTATGAGGAAGCGGTAGCCGCCACCGCCGTCGATGAGTCGCCGCTGTCGATCCTGTATTGCCAGCTGGACGATTTCCACAAGATCAACGACCTGTACGGCTGGGCGGTAGCCGACAATATCCTGGCGGCATTCGCCAAGGATACCGGCGCCCAGCTGCGCAAGACCGACAGCGGCGGCCGCTGGAACGCCACCGAATTCCTGTATGTGTTGCCGGCGACCGACACCGTCGATGCCGACAACCTCGCCGAGACTTTTCTCGGCCATTTCAAGCACCATCCGGTGAACATCGAAAACTGGTCGATCCGGCTCGCGCTGTCGATAGGAGTGGCCACTTACGGCGCCGACGGCCGCGGCCTGGATGAACTGATCCATTACGCCACCCAGCACCTGCGCAGCTCCGCCGAAGACGAACTTTGATTGTGCAAAACCCCGCTTGCTTCGGCAATCGGGATAAAATGACGCCTTTCCCTTTCGATTTCATCCCGAGTCAGCGACGCCGCCGTGAATATTGGCCCTTATTTCCTTCGTAACAACGTCTTTGTGGCGCCCATGGCGGGCGTCACGGACAGACCGTTCCGGCAGCTCTGCAAAGAGCTGGGCGCCGGCTATGCGGTGTCGGAAATGGCCGCCTCCAATCCGCGCCTGTGGCAGACCGAGAAGACTTCGCGCCGCATCAACCACGACGGCGAGATGGAGCCGCGGGCGGTGCAGATCGCCGGCGCCGATCCGCTGATGCTGGCGGAGTGCGCAAAATACAATGTCGACCACGGTGCGCAAATCATCGACATCAACATGGGATGCCCGGTCAAGAAAGTGTGCAACAGCTGGTGCGGTTCGGCTTTATTGCAGGATGAGCAACTGGTGGCACGGATACTGGAAGCGGTGGTGGGCGCGGTCGACGTCCCGGTTACGTTGAAATTCCGCACCGGCTGGGACCGTCTCAACAAGAACGCCTTGCGTATCGCGCGGCTGGCGCAAGCCAGCGGCATCGCCATGCTGACCTTGCACGGCCGTACCCGCGCTGACGGTTATAGCGGCGACGCCGAATACCAGACCATTGCCGCAGTCAAGGCAGCGGTCACGATCCCGGTAGTGGCCAACGGCGACATCACGACGCCCGAAAAAGCACGGCAAGTGCTGGAGTACACCAAGGCCGACGCCATCATGGTGGGGCGGGCGGCGCAGGGCCGGCCATGGATTTTCCGCGAGATCGAGCACTATCTGCGCACCGGGGAATATTTGCCGGCGCCGCTGGTGACGGAAGTGCAACAGCTGATGGATGAACATCTGCGTGCGCATTATGGATTTTATGGCGACTACTTGGGGGTGCGTACCGCCCGCAAGCATATCGGCTGGTATGTGCGCGATTTGCCTGGTGGAGAGGCATTCCGGCAACGCATGAACCTGCTGGAAGATTGCGGCCAGCAGCTGGCCGCAGTAAATAGCTTCTTCGAATCGCAGTTTGCGTTTGGGGAGCGGTTACAATACGGGGTGGCCGAGCAGATGCTGGCGGCCTGAATCAGATCAACAAGAAACAGGACCAGGATTTCCCCCAGCAAGGCGGGCATGACGCCGTCGACGGAACGCTGATGGAATGCCGAAATCCTGAAAAAAAGAATAGTAAAAAAGAATGAGCAAAGAAAGTATCCAAGACGTGGTGAAGCAAAGCCTTGAAAAATATTTCAAGGACCTGGGCGAGCAGCCACCGTCGAACGTGTATGACATGGTGATTTCCACGGTTGAAAAACCGGTGCTGGAAGCCGTGATTGCGCGCGCCGAAGGCAACCAGTCGCATGCAGCCGAAATGCTAGGCATCAATCGCAACACCCTGCGCAAGAAATTGCAGCAGCACGGTCTTTTGTAACAGGCAGTTCCAAGGATCCGCGGCGCCAAGCCAGGACCGACAGCAGGCCGCAGTTCTCGCCGAGACAGGCACCAGGGCTGTATTTATCCGTTTCCCTTCCCTTCCAGAGTTTCCATCATGATTAAACAAGCCCTCATTTCCGTATCCGATAAAACCGGGATACTTGATTTCGCAAAAGAGCTGTCGGCGTTGGGTGTGAACATTCTGTCGACGGGCGGCACCGCCAAGCTGCTGGCCGACAACGGCATCAAGGTGACTGAAGTGGCGGATTACACCGGTTTCCCGGAAATGCTCGACGGCCGCGTCAAGACCCTGCATCCGAAAGTGCATGGCGGCATCCTGGCCCGCCGTGATTTCCCCGAGCATGTCGCGGCCCTGGCGCAGCACCAGATTCCGGTGATCGACATGGTGGTGGTCAATCTCTACCCGTTCCAGCAGACCATCGCCAAGGAGCAGTGCTCGCTGGAAGACGCGATCGAGAATATCGATATCGGCGGCCCTGCCATGCTGCGTTCGTCGGCCAAGAACCATAAGGATGTGATCGTGCTGTGCGATCCCAGCGATTACGCCGGCGTGCTGGCCGAGCTCAAGGCGCACGACGGCGAAGTCGGCTACGGCACCAAATTTGCGCTGGCGAAGAAGGTGTTTGCCCATACCGCCCAATACGACGGCGCCATCACCAACTATTTCACTTCGCTGGGCGAAGACAAGCAGCACACTACCCGCAGCGCCTATCCGGCGACGTTGAACCTGCATTTCGAAAAGGTGCAGGAAATGCGTTACGGCGAAAACCCGCACCAGTCGGCGGCGTTTTACCGCGATACCCGCCATGTTGAAGGCGCGCTGGCCAACTACAGGCAGTTGCAGGGTAAAGAGCTGTCCTACAACAATATCGCCGACGCCGATGCGGCGTGGGAATGCGTCAAGACTTTCAACGAAACCGCCTGCGTCATCATCAAGCACGCCAATCCCTGCGGCGTCGCCATCGGCAACAATCCGCTGGAAGCGTATAGCAAGGCGCTGCAAACCGATCCGACTTCAGCCTTTGGCGGCATCATCGCCTTCAACCAGGAACTCGACGGCAATGCCGCCGAAGCCGTCGCCAAGCAGTTCGTCGAAGTCATCATCGCGCCGTCCTTCACGGAACAGGCGAAGCAGGTTTTTGCCGCCAAGCAGAATGTACGCTTGCTGGAAATCCCGCTAGCGCACGCTATCAACCTGCATGATTTCAAGCGGGTCGGCGGCGGCCTGCTGGTGCAATCACCGGATGCGCGCAACGTCGCCCTGAGCGAACTCAAGGTGGTAAGCAAGAAGCAGCCGACCCAGCAACAGCTGCAGGACCTGATGTTTGCCTGGCGCGTCGCCAAGTTCGTCAAGTCGAACGCCATCGTGTTTTGCGGCAATGGCATGACCTTGGGCGTCGGCGCCGGCCAGATGAGCCGGGTTGATTCCGCCCGCATTGCTTCGATCAAGGCGCAGAATGCCGGTTTGTCGCTGGTCGGTTCGGCGGTCGCCTCGGACGCGTTTTTCCCGTTCCGCGACGGCCTCGATGTCGTGGTCGACGCCGGCGCCACCTGCGTGGTGCAGCCAGGCGGTTCGATGCGCGACCAGGAAGTGATCGACGCCGCCGACGAACATGGCGTCGTCATGCTGCTCACCGGCACCCGCCACTTCCGTCACTAAGTAGCAGCGGCCGGCGCTTCGTGCTTGCCACGGCGAAGCGCTTCGGTCATTGTCTGGTTAGAGCTCATTTCATCAATATTCGTGAGATGCGTTCTTGCCAGAAGAGGCGCTGGCAAGGCGCGCGACGCGTCCGATAGCGGTGCTATCGGCAAGGAGCGCAACGCGGCCAGCGCCTCTTCTGGCAAGAACCCTTCGGGAACGGGCAATTTGGGCGTATTGCTGCGTTGCGCCGCTTGCCAAGGGAACCACCCTTGGCTGCGCGGCGCGCCTTGCACTACCTCCCAAATTGCCGCGTTCGCACTCACGAATATTGATGAAATGAGCTCTATATGAAAATCCTCGGTATCGACCCCGGTCTGCGGACCACCGGCTTTGGCGTCATCGACAAGCAGGGCAGCAAGCTCAGCTATATTGCGTCGGGCACCATCAAGACCCCGGATGCCGATCTGCCGCAACGCCTGAAGGTAATCCTGGCCAGCGTTTCGGAAGTCATCCGCACCTATGCGCCGGATTGCTCGGCGATCGAAAAAGTCTTCGTCAACGTCAATCCGCAATCGACGCTGCTGCTGGGGCAAGCCCGCGGCGCAGCGATTTGCGCCTTGGTCAGCGCGGATTTGCCGGTGGCTGAATATACCGCCTTGCAGATCAAGCAGGCGGTCGCCGGCCATGGCAAGGCGCAAAAGCAGCAGGTGCAGGACATGGTGCAGCGGCTGCTGCAGCTGCCGGGGTTGCCTGGCACCGATGCCGCCGATGCGCTGGCGGTGGCGATCTGCCACGCCCACAGCGGCGAGGCACTGGCGCATCTGAGTGCGCTGGCGCCGGGCCTGGCCAAGAAGGGCTTGCGGGTGCGCGGCGGCCGGCTGGTGGGTTAAGCCGCTGTCGTGGTCATCGCCGTTCCCGATTCTGGTGCATTGTTTGAAGCTGGTTCTTGTCGCTACAATAGGAATTAATTCTATTCCACCATCCGCAGCCGTTTATCCCGCGCTATCAAGCCGCCTACTCCTCGCTTTATCTGCGATTTGTCTCATTTTGCGTATCGGAAGCTTCGTTCAATTGTGAACCTTTGTTTCCGCAAAATTACGGCAAACACATGTGTATATCTGAGAGCTGACATTTACATATAGCGCTAAGTCCTTCATTTATTTAGTAATTCAAAATAAGGGCACTCTCGGCCGATTGTGAGATACCAGCGCTAAGTCATTGACTTTACTCGGATATCTTGCAATTGCAGGCAGCTAAATGGCTTGACCTAGAATAGTGCATCCTCTAAAGTGGGTGGAAGTGTGGAAAAGTGTTTTTTTGTGGGGCATTTTTACTTGCTGCCAGAGAATTTTTTCAAGATTGATTAAGGAGCGTGTGCGGTGTTTCAGGGGGCGTCAGCATTAAATCTCGATGCGAAAGGGCGGATGGCAGTGCCGTCCAAGCATCGTGACGCGCTCACCGTTCAGTGCGAGGGGCGCTTGACGCTTACCAAACACCCGCATGGCTGCCTGCTGCTGTTTCCCCGTCCGACCTGGGAGAGCCACCGCGAACAGATCGCTGCGTGGCCGATGTCGGCGCGCGCCTGGCAGCGGATTTTCCTTGGCAACGCCTCCGACGTCGAGCTTGACTCCGCCGGCCGGATCCTGGTGGCGCCGGAGCTGCGTTCGGCCGTCGGCCTGACGCGCGAGGTGATGCTGCTGGGCATGGGAAGCCATTTCGAGATTTGGGATGCGGCCAAGCTGGCTGAGAGCGAGTCGCAAGCAGTTGCGGCTGGCATGCCCGAAGTGTTAAGCAATTTTTCGTTCTGACGGGCCGGCCATGAGTGAACCAGTGGTGCCCGAGTTCCAGCACCGCACCGTGTTATTGGATGAGGCTGTCAGTGCGTTGGCGATCGTCGGTGCGCGCGCGGACGGCATCTATGTCGACGGTACTTTCGGCCGTGGCGGCCACAGCCGCAAGATTTTGCAGAGCCTGGGGCCGCGCGGCCGCCTGATCGCTTTCGACAAGGATCCGCAGGCCATCGCTACCGCGGCCGAGATTGCCGATCCGCGTTTCGAGATCGTGCACGACAGCTTTGCGACGATGGCGCAGGCATTGCAGGAAAGAGGCATACAACAAGTCGACGGAGTGTTGCTGGACCTGGGCATCTCGTCGCCGCAGGTGGACGACGCCAGCCGCGGATTCAGTTTCCGCGCCGACGGCCCGCTCGACATGCGCATGGATACGACGCGCGGCATGTCGGCAGCAGCCTGGCTGGCAGTCGCAGATGAACAAACAATCGGAAAGGTGGTACGTGATTATGGGGAAGAACGGTTTGCTGTTCAGATTGCAAAGGCGATTGTTGCTAGCCGGACAGTCCAGCCCATTACTGGCACACGACAGCTTGCCCAGATCGTGGCAAACGCCGTCAAGACCCGCGAGAAAGGCAAAGACCCGGCCACTCGCACCTTTCAGGCTATACGGATTTTCATCAATCAAGAGCTTGAAGAACTCGAGATAGTACTGGATCAGGCATTTCGGCAGATGGCCCAGCAAGGGAGATTAGTCGTGATCAGCTTTCATTCGCTGGAAGATCGGATCGTCAAGCAGTTCATGGCTTCCAAAGCCAGGCTGCCGCAGCCCGACCGTCGCCTGCCGATTCGCGCGGTCGACCTGCCGCAGCCGGAATTGAAGCTGGTGGCCAGGATCAAGCCGTCCGATACCGAAGTCGCCGACAATCCGCGCGCGCGCTCCGCCATCATGCGGGTCGGTGAACGCCTGGCTGCACCTGCCGGAGTCCAGCCGTGAGCGGGCGCCTCAATTTTGTCCTGGCCCTGGCGCTGGTGCTATGCGCATTGGCGCTGGTCAACGCCCAGTACCAGGCGCGCCAGCTGTTCATTGAACTGGAGCGGACCGCCAGCCAGTCGCGCCAGCTGGACATCGAATGGGCTCAATTGCAGCTTGACCAGTCGACGCTGGGCAAGAACGCCAGGATCGAAGCCAGCGCCACGCGCGACCTGAACATGGTGCCGTTGACTGCTGCCCGCACCCAATACCTGACGGTGGGGGAAAAATGACGCGTAATCCCCCGCGCAGCTCGCACACAGGACGCATTGCCGCCGGCAAGGGAGTGCCGTTTTCGGCCAGCCCCATGCTCAAGGTCAAGCTGCCGGTATGGCGCTCGCGGGTAGTCTTGTTCGCCATGTTTGCGGCCTTCCTGGCGCTGATCGTGCGCGCTCTGTGGCTGCAAGGCATTTCCACCGATTTCCTGCAAAAGCAAGGCGCTTCGCGCTATGCGCGCACCCTGGAGCTGCCGGCCACGCGCGGCAAGATCACCGACCGCAACGGCCAGGTGCTGGCGTCGTCGGTGCCGGTCAAGGCGATCTGGGCGATTCCCGAAGATGTGCAGGCCGCGCCGAAAGAAAAGCTGCAGGCATTGGCGAAACTGCTCGACATGAGCTACGCCGAACTCAGCAAGAAACTCGATTCCGACCGCAATTTCGTCTACCTCAAGCGCCAGGTAGAGCAAGACGTTTCCGACCAGATCGTCAAGCTTGGCATCGACGGCATCGAGACCCGCAAGGAATACAAGCGCTTCTATCCGGAAGGCGAGGTGATGGCGCACGTGGTCGGTTTTACCAATGTGGAAGACGCCGGTCAGGACGGCATGGAATTGTCGCAGCAGAAAAACCTCGCCGGCACGACCGGCAGCCGGCGCGTCATCAAGGACCGCCTGGGCCGCATTGTCGAGGATATCGAAGCGGTCAAGGAACCGCATGACGGCAAGGACCTGGTGCTGTCGATCGACAGCAAGATCCAGTACATCGCGTTTACTCAATTAAAAGAAGCCGTGGCCAAGAGCAAGGCCAAGGCTGGCGGCATCGTCGTGGTCGACGCCAAGACCGGCGAGGTGCTGGCGCTGGCCAACCTGCCCAGCTACAACCCGAATGACCGCTCGGTGCTGACCGGCGCGCAATTGCGCAACCGCGTGATGACCGACACCTTCGAGCCGGGCTCGACCCTGAAGCCGTTTACCGTGGCGCTCGCGCTCGACACCAACCGGGTGCAGGCCACCACCACCTTCCAGGTGCCCGACAAGATGACCATCGGCACCGCGACCGTGGGCGATTCCCATCCGCATCCGGTGTGGACCATGAGCGTTGCGCAGATCATCCAGAAATCCTCGAATATCGGCACCGCCAAGATCGCGCTGCAAATGCCGGCGGAGGAAATGTGGGAAATGTTCACCACGGTCGGCCTCGGCCAGCAGCCGAAATTCGGCTTCCCCGGCGCTGTCGCCGGCCGGGTGCGTCCTTTCAAGTCATGGCGGCCGATCGAGCAGGCCACCATGAGCTATGGCCATGGCATCTCGGTATCCCTGATCCAGATGGCGCACGCTTACACGATCTTTGCGCGCAACGGCGACCTGATCCCGCTGTCGTTCCAGAAAGTCAACGATCCTCCAGTCGGCCAGCGCGTGGTTTCTGAAAAGACCGCGCTCACCATGCGCGCCATGCTGGAGCGGGTCACCGCACCGGGCGGCACTGCGCCTAAAGCGCAAGTGCCGGGTTACCGCGTGGGCGGCAAAACCGGCACCGCCTACAAGATAGAAGGCGGCAAATATGTCAAAAAATATATCGCCGATTTCGTCGGTTTTGCACCGGCTTCCGACCCGCGCCTGATTATTGCGGTGATGGTGGACGAGCCTAGCGTCGGTTCGCATTTCGGCGGCGATGTGGCGGCACCGGTATTCGCGACGGTTGCGGCGAATGCCTTGCGGGCGCTGAACGTGTCGCCGGATTCCACCGTCACCGACATCATCATCCCGACCGACGGTCCGCAGGAGGGCTTGTGACGAAGCCTAAGCTACAGCAGTTGCCAGAAATCCAGCAATGGCTGGACAGCGTTGCCCCGGCAGGTGCGGAGCTGGTGTCGGACTCGCGCAAGGTGAAAGCCGGCGACGTGTTCTTTGCCTATCCGGGCGATGCCGCGGATGGCCGCGCCTATATTGCACAGGCGCTGGAAAACGGCGCCTGCGCGGTGTTGTACGAGAAAGAGAAATTTGCCTGGGACACAACCTGGCGCGCTCCGCATCGCGCAGTGAGCGGGCTCAAGCAGCTCAGCGGCGAGATCGCCCACGGTTATTACGGCCAGGCGGACCAGGGCATGCTGGTGGTGGCCGTCACCGGCACCAATGGCAAGACTTCGTGCAGCCAATGGCTGGGCCATGCGCTGTCGCACCTGGGCCAGGCTACCGGCGTGATCGGCACCCTGGGCACAGGGATCTATACACAAGGCGAGCGCGGCGAATTCGAGGAAACCGGCAACACCACGCCGGACGCGCTGCTGCTGCAGCAAACGCTCAACGGCATGCGGCGGCAAGGCGCGACCGCACTGGCGATCGAAGCATCGTCGATCGGCCTGGAGCAGGGACGCCTGAACGGCTTGCATGTCGACATCGCCCTGTTCACCAATTTCACGCGCGATCACCTGGACTACCACGGCGACGAGCAGCACTACGAAGCCGCCAAGCGCATGCTGTTCGACTGGCCCGGACTGCGGCACGCGGTGATCAATCTCGACGACGCCATGGGTTTGCGCCTGGTGAAACATCTGCAGCAGAAGCAACCGGCAATCCCGGTGATCGGTTACAGCTGCGAGGAACTGGCGGCGCCGACGGGTGTTCCTGCGGCCGGCGCTCCGGCGGCAGGCGCCCCGGTGCTGCGGGCCTCGGCGATCCGCACCAATGTCAATGGCACGGCGTTCCATGTCGATTCGCCTTTCGGTTCGGCGCAAGTCAAGACGCAGCTGGTGGGACAGTTCAATGTCAGCAATGCACTGGGCATCCTGGGCGTGTTGCTGGCAAAAGGCGTGGTCTGGGACGCCGCGCTGAATGCGATTGAACTGTTGGTTGCGGTGCCGGGTCGAATGCAGCAGTTCGGCGGCCAGGACGCGCCGCTGATAGTGATCGATTATGCACATACCCCTGATGCGCTGGAAAAAACCTTGAATACCTTGCGGCAAGTAACGCAGCAGCGCAACGGCGAGTTGTGGTGCGTATTCGGTTGCGGCGGCGATCGCGATCCCGGCAAGCGGCCGCAGATGGGCGCCGTGGCGGAACGCGCGGACCACGTCATCGTCACCAGCGACAATCCCCGCAGCGAAGAACCCGCCGTCATCATCAGCCAGATCCTGGCCGGGATGAAAGCGCCGCAGGCAGCGCAGGCGCTGGAAGATCGCGCTGCCGCGATTTTATGGGCGGTGCGGCATGCGGCCAAGGCCGATGTGGTCTTGCTGGCAGGCAAAGGACATGAGACTTACCAGGAAATAAAAGGAAAGAAATTGCCGTTTCTAGATGCCGACCATACCGCGCTGGCCCTGGCTGCGCGCGCCACGATGAAAGGCGGCAACATATGAAGACTTCATTGCAGCAATTGCAATCGTGGTTGGGATTGCCGCCGGCAAGCGCCGCCAGCCAGGTCGCGGTGAACGGCTTGTGCACCGACAGCCGTGCGGTGACGCCAGGTTCACTGTTTGTCGCCTTGCGCGGCGAGCGCTTCGACGCCCACGATTTCCTGGAACAGGTAGTGGCCCAGGGCGCCGCTGCAGTGGTGGTGGAGCGCGACCCAGGCACGCTGGCAGTGCCGGCGCTGGTGGTAAGCGATACCAGGGCCGCGCTGGGCAGGATAGGACAGTGCTGGCGGCAGCAATTCACGCTGCCCCTGATTGCCGTCACCGGCAGCAACGGCAAGACCACGGTAAAGGAAATGATTGCCGCGATCCTGGCCGCGGCTTTTGGCGTCGACAAGTCGCTGGCGACACGTGGCAATTTCAATAATGAGATTGGCGTGCCGCTGACCTTGCTGCGGCTTGACGCCGGCCACCAGGCCGCCGTGATCGAGCTGGGCATGAACCATCCTGGCGAAATTGCGTTGCTGACGGCATTGGCGGAGCCGACGGTGGGGCTGGTCAACAATGCTCAGCGCGAGCACCAGGAATTCATGGCCAGCGTGGCGGCGGTCGCCGAGGAAAACGGCAGCGTGATTCGCGGCCTGCCGGCCAGCGGCATCGCGGTGTTTCCGGCTGACGATCCCTATACCGGCCTGTGGCGCGGTTACGCCGCCGGCAAGGCCGGCAGCATCAGTTTCGGCCTCTCGCCTGATGCCGATGTCAGCTGCAGCTACGCCAGCGCGGCGCATGGTTTCGGCAGCGACCTGATCGTTACCTTCGCCACTGCGGGAGGTCCGCAAATATTTGCATTGCAGCTGGCTGCCGCCGGCGAACACAATGTGCGCAACGCGCTTGCCGCGATCGCCTGCACCTTGGCGATCGGCGTCGACGTCGCGGCGATCAAGCGCGGCCTGGAAACATTCGTGCCGGTCAGCGGCCGCCTGCAACGCAAGCTGGCGACAGTCGCCGGCTGCGCCGGGGCGCTGGTGATCGACGACACCTACAACGCCAACCCGGATTCAGTGCGGGCCGCCATCGATGTGCTGGCGCAGGCAGGCGCGCCGCGTCTGCTGGTGCTGGGCGACATGGGCGAAGTCGGCAACGAAGGCAGCAAGTTTCACCAGGAGATCGGCGCCTACGCGCAGCAGCGCGGCATCAGCCGGCTCTTCACCCTGGGCGAGCTGGCGGCTGACGCCAGCGCTGCCTTCGGTCCGCAAGCACAACACTTTAACGACATCGCAGCGTTGCTAGCCGCGCTCGATGCGACCATGACGCCGGACACCACGGTGCTGATCAAAGGGTCGCGTTTCATGAAAATGGAACGCGCTGTCCAGCACCTGGCCGGTACAACATCTGAGGGGATTCACTAACATGCTGCTATGGCTGGCACAAAATTTCCAGCAGGATTTCAGTTTCCTGCGCGTCTTCAACTTCATCACGTTTCGCGCCGTGTTCGCGACGTTGACGGCGCTGATGATCGGCCTGATCGCGGGACCTGGCGTGATCCGCATGCTGGCGCGCCTGAAGGTAGGCCAGGCGGTGCGCACCGACGGTCCGCAGACGCACCTGATCAAATCCGGCACGCCGACCATGGGCGGGGTGCTGATCCTGATTGCGATCGGCATTTCGACCTTGCTGTGGAGCGACCTGGGCAACCGTTTTGTCTGGATCGTACTGGTAGTGACGCTGGGTTTCGGCACCATTGGCTGGGTCGACGATTACCGCAAGGTGGTCTACAAGGATCCGAACGGCATGCGTTCGCGCGAAAAATATTTCTGGCAATCCGTGATCGGCGTCGTCGCCGCGATCTACCTGGCGTTCTCGGTCTCGGCGCCGAACAATACCCAGGTCTGGGACCTGTTCGTAGCCTGGGTCGAGTCCGGCTTCAGCCTCGATCTGCCGCCCAAGGCCGACCTGATCGTGCCTTTTTTCAAGACCATCAGCTATCCGCTGGGTGTCTGGGGTTTCATGGCCTTGACCTATTTTGTCATCGTCGGCACCAGCAATGCGGTCAACCTGACCGACGGCCTGGACGGCCTGGCGATCATGCCGACCGTGATGGTAGGGGCTGCGCTGGGCCTGTTCGCCTACCTGACCGGTAACGTCACTTTCGCCAAATACCTGCTGATCCCGCATATCCCGGGCGCCGGCGAGCTGCTGATTTTCTGCGGCGCGATGGCCGGCGCCGGGCTCGCTTTCCTCTGGTACAACGCCTATCCGGCCCAGGTATTCATGGGCGATGTCGGCGCACTGGCCTTGGGCGGCGCCTTGGGCACCGTAGCGGTCATCGTGCGCCAGGAAATCGTGCTGTTCATCATGGGCGGTATTTTCGTTGTAGAGACTTTGTCGGTGATGTTGCAGGTAATCTATTTCAAGTACACGAAAAAGCGTTTCGGCGTCGGCCGCCGTGTGCTGCTGATGGCGCCTTTGCACCATCACTATGAACAAAAAGGCTGGAAAGAAACGCAGGTTGTGGTGCGCTTCTGGATCATCTCGATGATGCTGGTGCTGTTCGGGCTTTCAACTCTGAAGTTAAGGTAGGCAGGTAAGGCGGTAATGGACTATACGGGTAAACATGTTCTGGTATTAGGGCTTGGAGAATCGGGCCTGGCATCCGCATTGTGGCTGGCGCACTGCGGTGCGACGGTGCGCGTGGCGGATACGCGCAGCGCGCCGGAACGCTTGCCGCTGCTGCAACAGGCGATTCCGGCGGTGGAATTCTTCGGCTCGGGCGACGGTTTTGACGTCAGCCTGCTGGACGGCATCGACTTTGCCGTCACCAGCCCCGGCCTGGCGCCCGCCGGCGAGCTGAAGGAAATCCTGTCGGCGGCGACCGACCGCAACATCCCGGTATGGGGTGAAATCGAAGTGTTTGCGCAAGCCCTGGCGGCGTTGCGCGAGAGCCGCGCCTATGCGCCGAAAGTGATTGCCATCACCGGCACCAACGGCAAGACCACGGTCACCAGCCTGACCGGTCTGCTGTGCGAACGCGCCGGCTTGACGGTGCAGGTGGCCGGCAATATCAGCCCGGCCGCGCTGGATGTATTGCGCAGCGCGCTGGAAAAAGATGCTTTGCCGCAGGTCTGGGTCCTGGAGCTGTCCAGCTTCCAATTGCATTCAACCTGCAATCTGCAAGCAGACGCGGCCACCATCCTCAATATCACCCAGGACCACCTCGACTGGCACGGCGACATGGAGTCCTATGTCGCCGACAAGGCGCGCATTTTCAGCGCCGATACGGTACGGGTGCTGAACCGCGACGATCCTTTGACAATGCAGTTCAATAACGGCAACAGCATCAGTTTCGGTTTCGACGAGCCGCTGGACGGCGACTGTTTCGGCCTGGTGAGCGACAACGGCATGCAATGGCTGTCGGTAGCGGTGCCAGGCGACGAAGAGGAACGCGCCGCAGACGGCAACAGGAAACGGCGCAACAAGAAAGAACAGCTGGCCTTGCTGCCGGTTTCAGTGAAACGCCTGATGCCGGCCGACGCGCTGCGGATCCGCGGCCGTCACAATGCCGCCAACGCGCTGGCCGCGCTGGCCTTGTGCCGCGCCATCGATTTGCCTTTTGCGCCGCTGCTGCACGGCTTGCGCGAGTATCACGGCGAACCGCACCGGGTCGAACTGGTGACAACGATTGGCGGCGTGGAATACTACGACGACAGCAAAGGCACCAATGTCGGCGCCACGGTGGCGGCATTGAACGGCTTGGGACGCGGCTGCGACGGTGACGGCAACGCTAGCCGCTTGCTGCTGATCGCCGGCGGCGAAGGCAAGGGGCAGGATTTTGCGCCGCTGGCCGCGCCATTGGCTGCCTATGGCCGCGCATTGCTGCTGATCGGCCGCGATGCTCCGGCGATCCGCGCTGCGGTCGAAAAACAGGCAGCCGGCATCGCCATGATCGATTGCGCCACCCTGGAAGAGGCGGTGACGCGCGCCGCCGAACTTGCGCACGCGGGCGATGCCGTATTGCTGTCGCCGGCTTGCGCCAGTTTCGACATGTTCCGCAATTACGCCCATCGCGCGCAAGTATTCGTCGATGCCGTGCGTGAACTGGCCTTGTCGCGTGGCGAGGTCGGACTATGAAATTCGCCTTCCCATCATTTTCAGGCAAGCCGGCGGACCATGCGCCGGCGCGGCCGCGCACGCTTGATAGCCAGAAACCTGGCGTCCAGCGTTCGAAAATGATGGAGTACGACCAGCCGCTGGTGTGGGTGGTCGTGCTGCTGATGCTGTTCGGGCTGGTGATGGTGTATTCGGCTTCGATCGCGCTGCCGGATTCGCCCAAGTATTCGAATTACACGAATGGCCACTTCCTGGTGCGGCAAGCGATCTTTATCGGCGTTTCGCTGCTGGCCGGACTGGTGACCTTCCGCATCCCGATTGCCACCTGGCAGCGCTGGGCGCCGTACCTGTTCGTGATTACCCTGATCCTGCTGGCGATGGTGCTGGTGCCGGGCCTGGGACGCGGCGTCAACGGCGCCAAGCGCTGGCTGTCGTTCCGCGTATTCAATTTGCAGCCATCGGAATTGATGAAGCTGTTTATTGTCCTGTATGCCGCCAACTACACGGTGCGCAAGCAGGAAGTGATGCACAAGCTGACCAAGGGATTCCTGCCGATGACCGCCGCGGTCGGACTGGTCGGCCTGCTGCTGATGCTGGAGCCGGATCTCGGCGCGCTCGGCGTGATCGTCTGCATCGCGATGGGCATCCTGTTCCTGGGCGGGATCAACGGCGTCTGGTTCGGCGGCATAGGGGCGATGCTGGCCGGCATGTTCACCCTGGTGATCTGGCTGTCGCCATGGCGGCGCGAGCGGATCTTCGCATACCTGAATCCATGGGCGGAAGAAAATGCCCTGGGCAAGGCTTATCAGCTGTCGCATTCGCTGATCGCCTTCGGCCGCGGCGAACTGTTTGGCGTCGGCCTCGGGGCCAGCGTCGAGAAGCTGCATTATCTGCCGGAAGCGCATACCGACTTCTTGCTGGCGGTGATCGGCGAAGAACTCGGGTTTGCCGGCGTGCTGGTGGTGGTCATGCTGTTTTACTGGATCATCAAGCGCTCTTTTGAAATCGGCCGCCAGGCGATCGCCATGGAACAGACTTTCGCCGGTTTGACCGCCAAGGGCATTGGGATCTGGATCGGTGTCCAGACCTTCATCAACATGGGCGTCAACCTGGGTTTGCTGCCGACCAAGGGCCTGACCCTGCCACTGATGAGCTACGGCGGTTCCGGCGTGCTGATCAATTGCGTCGGCCTGGCGATCCTGCTGCGCATCGATTACGAAAACCGGGTTCTGATGCGCGGAGGCCGGGCATGAAACCGGGTATGAAACATTTATTGATCATGGCCGCAGGCACCGGCGGCCACATATTTCCCGGCCTGGCGATTGCCGACACCATGCGCGCGCGCGGCTGGCAAGTGAGCTGGCTGGGGACTACCCACGGCATGGAGCGCGACCTGGTGCCGCAGCACGGCATCGAGATGGACCAGATTGCGTTCTCGGGTTTGCGCGGCAAAGGCTTGGCGCACACCTTGCGCGGCGTCTGGCGCTTGCTGGCGAGTTTTCCAGCCTGCTTCCGCATCCTGGGCCGGCGCCAAGCCAACGTGGTGCTGGGCATGGGCGGCTATGTGACGGTGCCGGGCGGAGCGATGGCGCGCTTGCGCGGCGTGCCCCTGGTGCTGGTGAATGCCGATGCGGCGTTGCTGTTGTCGAACAAGACCTTGACGCCGCTGGCACAGCGGGTGCTGTTCGGATTTCCGGCCGATTTCGGCCGGGCCGCCAACAAGGCGCTGGTCACCGGCAATCCGGTGCGCAAGGAAATCCTGGCGCTGCCGCTGCCGGCAGAACGTTACGGCGGCCGCATCGGTCCTTTGCGTTTGCTGGTGGTGGGCGGCAGCCTGGGCGCGAAGGCGCTCAACGATTGTTTGCCGGCGGCGCTGGCCCTGATTCCGGTCGATCTGCGGCCCAGCATCACGCATCAATCCGGCAAGCAGCATATCGATGCCTTGCGCAGCGCGTATGCGGCGGCCGGCGTGACAGCGGAGGTAGTGGCGTTCATCGACGACATGCCGCGCCGTTATGCCGACGCCGACCTGGTGATTTGCCGCGCCGGCGCGATCACGATTTCGGAACTGACGGCGGCCGGCGTCGCCAGCGTGCTGGTGCCGCTGGTGGCGTCGACCACATCGCACCAGCGCGACAATGCGCGCTGGATGGCGACGCAGAAAGCGGCGATCCATTTGCCGCAGACAGATTTGAGCAAAGAGCGCCTGGCCGCCTTGTTGACGCGGATCTCGCGCCAGGACTGCCAGACGATGGCGCAGGCAGCATATGAAAACGGCCGGCGCGACGCCAACCAGGCGATCGCGCAGGTTCTTGAAGAATTGGCAGGTGCGCAGTGAGTGACGACCATGAAACATAAAGTAAAAAATATCCATTTCGTAGGCATTGGCGGCAGCGGCATGAGCGGCATCGCTGAAGTGCTGCTCAACCTCGGTTATACGATTTCCGGCTCCGATCTCGGCGACAACGCCGCGACCCGGCGCCTGGCCGCCCTCGGCGCCAAAGTCAGCCGCGGCCACGCAGCCGCGAATATCGACCAGGCGCACGCGATCGTGACATCGACGGCGGTGCAGGCCGACAACCCGGAAGTGGTCGCTGCGCGCGAAAAGCATATCCCCATCGTGCCGCGCGCGGTCATGCTGGCGGAGCTGATGCGCCTCAAGCGCGGCATTGCGATTGCCGGCACCCATGGCAAGACCACCACCACCAGCCTGGTGGCGAGCGTGCTGGCGCAGGGAGGCCTCGATCCGACTTTCGTGATCGGCGGCCGCCTGACCAGCGCCGGCGCCAACGCCAAGCTGGGTTCGGGCGACTTTATCGTGGCCGAAGCCGACGAATCGGATGCATCGTTCCTGAACCTGTCGCCGGTGATCGAAGTGATCACCAACATCGATGCCGATCATATGGATACCTATGATCACGATTTCGGCAAGCTGAAGCAGGCTTTTGTCGAGTTCACCCAGCGCTTGCCGTTTTACGGCGTGGCGGTGCTGTGCATCGATGACGCCAACGTGCGCGAAATCATGCCGCAGATTTCCAAGCTGATCACCACCTACGGTTTCCACGCCGACGCCGATGTGCGCGCGATCGACGCCAAGGCCGTCGCCGGCCACATGCAGTTCACGGTGATCCAGAAGGGTTATGCGGCGATGCCGATCAGCCTGAACCAGCCCGGCATGCACAATGTCCAGAACGCTTGCGCCGCGATTGCGATTGCGCGCGAGCTGGGTGTCGCCGATGCCGCGATCCAGCAGGCGCTGACCGAATTCAACGGTGTCGGCCGCCGCTTCACGCGCTACGGTGAAATCAAGCTGCAGGACGCCGCCGGCAAGGCAAACGGCGAATTCGCCCTGGTCGACGATTATGGCCACCATCCGGTGGAAACCGCGGCGACCATTTCGGCGGCGCGCGGCGCGTATCCGGGGCGGCGCCTGGTGCTGGTGTTCCAGCCGCATCGCTACACCCGTACCCGCGACCTGTTTGAAGATTTTGTGAAAGTGCTGTCGACGGTGGATGTGCTGGTGCTGGCGGAAGTGTACGCCGCCGGCGAAGCGCCGATTGTCGCCGCTGACGGGCGCGCCCTGGCGCACGCCTTGCGGGTGGCTGGCATGGCTGAGCTGGTGTTTGTGGAAGATATCAACGACATGCCGGCATCGGTCTTGAATCTGGTGCGTGACGGCGATGTAGTGATGACGATGGGCGCCGGCTCGATCAGCGGCGTGCCCGGCAAGCTTGCGCAGCTGGTAGAGCAGTAAAAAACAGTCATACCAAATATCGAGATACAAATGAGCAAAAAAATGGTGACCAATCAATTCGGAAAAGTCGGCGTGCTGTTCGGCGGACGTTCGGCCGAGCGCGAAGTCTCCAACATGTCTGGAGCAGGCGTGCTGCAGGCGCTGAAAAGCCGCGGCGTCGATGCCCATCCTTTCGATCCGGCACAGCGCAGCCTGGCGGAACTGGCGGCGGAAAAGTTCGACCGCGTGTTTATTGCGCTGCACGGCCGCTATGGCGAAGACGGGACGTTGCAAGGCGCGCTGGAGCAGCTCGGCATTCCTTACACCGGGCCGGGCGTGATGGCGTCGGCGATCGCGATGGACAAGGTCATGACCAAGCGCATCTGGCAAAGCATGGGATTGCCGACGCCGCGCTTCATCGTGCTGGATGCGCACAGCGCGACCCGCGAAGAACTGCGCCAGGTGCCGGACGTGCTGGGCTTGCCGCTGATGCTGAAAGCGCCGCATGAAGGATCGACCATCGGCATCAGCAAGGTCGTCGGTTATTCCGACATGAACGAAGGGTTTGCCCTGTGCGCCAAGTTCGATGAAAAAGTGCTGGCGGAAGAATTCATCGCCGGCCGTGAATTGACGGTGCCGGTGCTGGGCGCCGGCCGCAATGCGCGGGCTTTGCCTATCGTCGAGATCCGCGCGCCGGAAGGCAATTACGATTATCAGCATAAATATTTTACCGACGACACCAAGTACCTGTGTCCGGCGCCGCTGGATGAGGCATTGGCCCAGCGCATACAGTCGCTGGCGGTACAGGCCTTCAACGCGATCGGATGCGAAGGATGGGCGCGGGTCGATTTCATGCTGCGCTCGTCCGATAACGAGCCGTTCCTGCTGGAGATCAATACCTCGCCAGGCATGACCGGCCATTCGCTGGTGCCGATGGCGGCCAAGGCGGACGGCGTCAGCTACGAAGACCTGTGCGTTGAAATACTGAAGTCGGCTTCGCTGGACCTGAAGCCGTCGGAAGACTGGAAACCGGACTGATCCGGGCGGAATGCAGAAAGCGTGAATAGAAAACCTTAACGATCCAAGCGATAAAGTCGATAACCATGTGGCAAGACATCAAAATGTTGAACGCAATCTCCGGCACCTTGCTGGGACTGGCTGCGCTCGCATTGCTGGCGTCTGGCGTCTGGTGGCTGGCGCAGCGTCCCATGTTCACGCTGAAGACGATCCGGATCGAGGGGGCAGGGCAGAGCGAACTGCGGCGTGTCAATCCATTGATCATCCGCGCCAGCGCGCTGCCTCGCATCAAGGGCAATTTTTTCACCGCCAACCTGGATACGGTGCGCAGCGCATTCGAATCGGTGCCCTGGGTGCGCAAGGCGGCGGTGCAGCGCGAATGGCCGAACACGCTGATCGTGACGGTGGAAGAGCACCAGCCGCTGGCGACCTGGGACGACGACGGCCGCTTGCTGTCGGTGTATGGCGATTTGTTTACCGCCAACCTGGATGAGGCGGAAGAGGATGGCGAGCTGCTGCGCTTGTCTGGTCCGAAAGGCAGTGAAAAAGATGTGACGGCGCGCCTGGCGGATTTTCGTGCCTGGTTTGCGCCGTTGAAGCTGAACCCGGTAGAGGTGGATTTATCGAGTCGTTATGCGTGGACCGTAAAACTGGACAACGGCATGACGGTGGAGTTGGGGCGTGAGCAAAACAAGAACACGCTGAAAGACCGTGTGGAACGACTGGTGCAGATTTATCCGCAACTGCTGTCGCGTTTGCAGAACCGGATCGAGAGTGTGGATATGCGGTATCCGAATGGCTTGGCGCTGAAGGCGAGCGGTTTGTCGGCCGGATTGGGAAGCAAGAAAAAATAAGCGAAACACTATGACAAAAGACGCAAAAAACTTGATCGTCGGTCTCGACATCGGCACCTCCAAAGTGGTGGCCGTGGTAGCCGAGGTATTGTCCGACGGGCGCCATGAAGTCATCGGCCTGGGCCAGGCTGAGTCCAAGGGGCTGAAAAAGGGCGTGGTGGTGAACATCGAAGCCACCGTCGAATCCATCCAGCGCGCGCTGGAAGAAGCGGAGCTGATGGCCGACTGCAAGATCCGCAACGTGTACACCGGGATCGCAGGCAGCCATATCCGCAGCTTCAATTCCAGCGGCATGGTGGCGATCAAGGACAAGGAAGTCAGCGCGGCCGACGTCTCGCGCGTTATAGAAACGGCCAAGGCGGTCAACATTCCTACCGACCAGCAATTGCTGCATACCGTGCCGCAGGAATTTATTGTCGACAGCCAGGAAGATGTGCGTGAACCAATCGGCATGAGCGGCATCCGACTGGAAGTCAAGGTGCACATCGTCACCGGAGCAGTATCGGCGGTGCAGAACATCGTCAAGTGCATCCGGCGCTGCGGGCTGGAAGTATCGGACCTGACCTTGCAGCCGCTGGCCTCGGCCGATGCGGTGTTGACCTCGGACGAGAAAGAGCTGGGTGTGGTGCTGGTCGATATCGGCGGCGGCACCACCGACGTGGCGGTGTTCACCGAAGGCGCGATCCGGCATACCGCGGTGATCCCGATTGCCGGCGACCAGATTACCAACGACATCGCGATGGCGCTGCGGACGCCGACCAACGAGGCGGAAGAAATCAAGTTGCGCTATGGCGTGGCCAAGCAGATCCTGGCCGATCCGGGCGAGACGCTGGAAGTGCCCGGCCTGGGCGACCGCAATCCGCGCACCCTGTCGCGCCAGGCGCTGGCGGCGGTGATCGAACCGCGCGTCGAAGAGCTGTTTGCGCTGGTGCACCAGGTGGTCCGCGAGTCGGGTTACGAAGAGGTGCTGTCGAGCGGAGTAGTGCTGACCGGCGGCTCCGCGATGATGCCCGGCATGATCGAACTGGCGGAGGATATTTTCCTCAAGCCTGCGCGCCTGGGAACGCCGGATTATCGCGGCCAGCTGGCCGATGTGGTGCGCAGCCCGCGTTATTCGACGGTGCTGGGTTTGCTGCTGGAAGCGAAGAAGCAATACCTGCGCGGCTACATCGTGACGCGCCAGGAAGGTTCTGCGAAGGCGATCTGGCAGCGCATGAAGGAATGGTTCCTGGGTAATTTTTAAGAACTTTAATACGAGATTTGTTTTTAACGTTGTTTGTGCAACACGCAGTTGTCAGTTGCTAGGCCTCACACAGCGTGATGCCTATTGACTGGATGCTGCATCTTTATGAGGAAATATCATGGAAATCGATATGCTTGACAATGCAACTTTGGGCACCGTGATTAAAGTTGTCGGCGTCGGTGGCGCCGGCGGCAACGCGGTCCAACATATGATCAACAAGGGTGTGTCAGGAGTGGAGTTCATCGCTGCCAACACCGATGCGCAGGCGCTTAAGCAGTCGAAGGCGCACAACGTGATCCAGATCGGCGAGACCGGCCTGGGCGCGGGCATGAAGCCGTCGGTGGGGCGTCAGCTGGCCGAGGAATCGCGCGGCCGGATTGAAGACGCATTGCGCGGCGCGCACATGGTGTTCATCGCCGCCGGCATGGGCGGCGGCACCGGCACCGGCGCGGCGCCGGTGGTGGCGCAGATCGCCAAGGAACTGGGCGCGCTGACGGTGGCGGTGGTGTCCAAACCGTTTTCATATGAAGGCCAGAAGTGCATGGACATCGCCGATGAAGGCCTGGAAGCCCTGTCCCAGCATGTCGATTCGCTGATCATCATCCTCAACGAAAAGCTCGAAGAGATTTATGAAGACGACAGCATGATGGAATGGCTGCAGCACGCCGACGACGTCCTCAACAATGCTGTTGCCGGGATCGCCGAAATCATCAATGTGCCTGGCCACATCAACGTCGACTTCAACGACGTCAAGACCATCATGGGCGAACAAGGCAAGGCCATGATGGGAACCGCCACGGCATCCGGCGTCGACCGCGCGCGCCTGGCGGCGGAGCAGGCAGTCGCCTCGCCGCTGCTGGACGGCATCGACCTGTCCGGCGCCCGTGGCGTGCTGGTCAACGTTACCGCCAGCCGCAGCCTGAAGGGTAAGGAAATCAAGGAAGTGATGGCGACCGTGCGTGCGTTTGCGGCGCCGGATGCTTCGATTGCCCAAGGCATTGCCTACGACGAAACCATGGGCGACGATATCCGCGTCACCGTGGTGGCGACCGGCCTGGGCCGTGCGCGCAAGGCAGTGCAGCTGGTGCAGGCGCCGATGATGCGTACCGGCACCCACAATGAGCCGATGATGCATGGCCAGGCTTCGGTGGGACACGGCAGCTCTTCGTTCGAAGGCATGAAGGCGCCGGCGGTATGGCGTCGCGAGTCGGCTTCCGACACGGTGCGGGCTTTGGAAAAGAACGGCATGGAAACCTACGACATTCCGGCTTTCCTGCGCAAGCAGGCCGACTGAGTCCAGGCTGTCCTGAGCAATAATGATGGCGGGTGCTGATACCCGCTATCATCGCCGGCCTTCTGCATGAATTTGCGGAACAAGGCATACTGCGGGTTCCACGCCGCGTCGACAGGCGCGGCGTTTTCTTTTGTAACATCCGCTAACTCCCAGTTCCTCTGAAAGTCCGGCGCGTGACCCAGTTCCGTGCTGCGTTTTTAGAGGCTTCTTCATCCAGACAAGGACTTAATCATGACCATCAAGATCGGCGATAGCCTGCCGGAAGGCAAATTAGCAGAATTCATCGAAACCGAGACCGAAGGCTGCGCGCTCGGACCAAATACGTTCAATGTGAGCGAGCTGGCGAAGGGCAAGAAAATCGCCTTGTTCGCAGTGCCGGGCGCTTTCACGCCAACCTGCTCCGCCAAGCATTTGCCGGGCTACATCCAGCACGCGGCAGAATTCAAGGCCAAGGGCGTCGATGAAATCTGGGCGATTTCCGTCAACGATGCGTTCGTCATGGGCGCCTGGGGCCGTGACCAGAAAGCTACCGGCATCGTGCGCTTGCTGGCTGACGGCAACGCCGATTTCGTCAAGGCGCTGGGCCTGGATGCCGACTTCGGCAAGTTCGGCATGGGCGTGCGCTCGCAGCGCTTCTCGGCGCTGGTCGAAGATGGCGTGGTCAAGCAGCTGAACGTGGAGCAGGGCGGCAAGTTCGAAGTGTCCAATGCAGAAACCCTGCTGGCGCAACTGGCGTAACAGCTGGTAATTTTGATCAACAAGGCGGCGCCCCAAGGCGCCGCTTTTGTGTGCGCGCGCAAAAAACGCCTGGCCGTGTTTTTTACCCCACAGTGATTACACATCGCTACAGAATAATTATCAGTCAGACTTATAATGTCATCATGTTGAAACAACGCACCATCAAAAAAATTGTCAAGACGACAGGCATTGGCGTCCATTCCGGCACCAAAGTCGAGCTGACCTTGCGCCCAGCGGCCGTGGACACCGGCATCATTTTCCGCCGTGTCGATATTGACCCTGCTGTCGACTTCCCGGCCAAGGCCACCGAAGTCGGCGATACCCGCATGGCCTCGGTGCTGGTCAAGGATGGCGTGCGCGTCTCGACCATCGAGCATTTGATGTCAGCCTGCTCGGGACTGGGCATCGATAACCTGTATGTCGATGTGACGGCCGAGGAAATCCCGATCATGGACGGCTCGGCGTCGTCATTTGTGTTCCTGCTGCAGCAAGCCGGGCTGGAAGAACAGAACGCCGCCAAGAAATTTGTCCGCATCAAAAAATCCGTCGAAGTGCGTGAAGGCCAGGGCGAGCGCGAAAAATGGGCGCGGCTGGATCCGTGCAACGGTTTCAAACTGAAATTCTTTATCGAATTCAATCACCCTGCGGTGGATGGCACCGGCCAGACTGCGGAAGTCGATTTCAGCATCCAGTCGTATGTGAAGGAAGTGGCGCGCGCCCGCACTTTCGGTTTCATGCAAGATGTGGAAACCATGCGCGGGCTGGGGCTGGCGCGCGGCGGTTCGCTGGAAAACGCCATCGTGATGGATGAGTACCGCATCCTCAACAGCGACGGTTTGCGCTACGAAAACGAATTTGTCCGCCACAAGATCCTGGACGCCATTGGCGACCTGTACCTGATCGGCCATCCGCTCCTGGCCAGCTACACCGCCCACAAGTCGGGCCATGGCTTGAACAACCAGCTGCTGCGCGCGCTGTTGGCGCAGCCGGATGCGTATGAGGTAGTCAGCTTCGATGAACTGGCCGAGGCTCCTGGCGCCTATCAGCGCCAGGTCGGGCAGGAATGGGCTTTGAATTAAGCGTTTGAATTAAGTGTTTGAATTAAGTGTTTGAATTAAGTGCTTATGTATAATGCCATTTTTGCAAGATGGCGTTTTTCTTTACTGTGGCGGCTTATTTCTTGTCGCTATAGCGCTTGACCATCGCGGCGATAGCATTTTTCAGCGCTTCGTTTGCAGCCGATGGCTCCAGTTCTTCCATCAATGAAGAGAATGCCGAAACAGCTTTGGATGAAAGTAATGCCTGCTTGACAGCAGGCGCTTTCATTAGGTTTTGGCTTACTTGCACTTTGATTCGGATTGCATTAATCTGCCAATTTCCTGCCAGCAATTGGCTTTGCAGGCGTGGCAGTTGCTGCTTCAATTTGCTGGCCAAGGCCGCGTTGGGCGCCGACAGTACCAGCTGCCCGGCTTCGCATTGCAATACCTCGCAGGTACTGAACATGGCAGGCAATTCGGCGGCGCATTGTTTTTGCAATGCCGCCATGCGTGTGACAGCGGGCAGCAAAGCCGCCATCTTGTCATTCCCCCGTAAGAAATCGGCAACGGCTTTTTGAGTTTGAGGCCTGGAACCCGTTGTCGCTGGCCGGTAAGAAGAAGGTGAGAGTCTACGCATGATGGTGAAACCATATCACACCTGTGACCCGCTCAGGGCGTCACCGGAGCTGCAATGCAGGTAATTCTGTTGCACCCGCGTTTTAATCGCGCAAAATCCATCACCCTAGGCGCCAAGCACATCATCCTGATGATTGCCGGTTTCTTGCTGGCGGTATTGCTGGCGACCGGACTATTGTATTTCCTCACGGCCCGTTACGCGGTTGGCCTGCCGTTTGCCGGCAAGGCGCCCGGCAACTCCGTAGCCGGGGTGCAGGATAAAGACAAGTACCTGAAGGAAAACCTGGCGGCGATGGCTATCAAGCTCGGTGAAATGCAGGCGCAGCTGATGCGCCTGGATGCCTTGGGGGAGCGGGTCCAGGGTTTGGCCGGCGTCAAGCCGGAAGAATTCAATTTCAAGGAAGCGCCGGGACGCGGCGGCGCCGAATCGAGCAGCCTGTACGACAGGCGTTCGCACGACATGAGCATGAGCGAATTCCAGCTGGCGCTGGACGCCATGTCGCGCGACGTCGGTTATCGCACCGACTACCTGAATGTGGTCGAAACCGTGCTGATGAGCGACCGGATCAAGTCCAAGCTGTTGCCAACCAACCAGCCGGTCAACGTCAACTACAATTCATCGAGTTTCGGCTGGCGGCTCGATCCTTTTACCGGCCGCAGCGCATTTCATGAAGGATTGGATTTCCCGGCCTCGGTCGGCACCAATATAGTCGCCGCCGCCGCGGGCGTAGTGATTGCCGCCGAATATCATCCGCAATACGGCAATATGCTTGATATCGACCACGGCAACGACATCATCACCCGTTATGCGCATGCATCAAGGCTGCTGGTCAAAGTGGGCGACATCGTGCAGCGCGGCCAGCACATTGCCGATATCGGCACCACCGGACGTTCGACCGGGCCGCACCTGCATTTCGAGGTAAGGATCAAGGGCGTGGCGCAGGATCCGCGCAAGTTCCTGAATGCCGGCACCGACTTGGCGAAAATGGCAACATTGGCAGGGAAGTAATGGATGTTGTTGTAATGCAAGCAGGATAGGCTGGAAGCGGGCACAATTTGCGCAACTTGCTATTGTTTCCTGGCGCATAACCCCAATGTGTCGGGGACTGCATGATAAAATTCTCCGATTATTTAGCCACAGCCCGGTTTCGGGGTCATCCACAAGATGCCGCGGAATGCCGCCGGCGCTTTTTTTAGAATCCAAGCATGTCATTACTGACCCAGATTTTCGGTAGCCGCAACCAGCGCCTGCTTAAGCAATATAAAAAAGTCGTCCGACAAATTAATGCACTTGAACCGGCGTTCGAAAAACTGTCCGATGCTGAACTGCAGGCGAAAACGCCGGAGCTGAAGCAGCGCATTGCCGGCGGCGAAAAGCTTGATGCCTTGCTGCCGGAAGCTTTTGCCGTTTGCCGCGAAGCCGGCAAGCGCGTCTTGAAAATGCGCCATTTCGATGTGCAGCTGATCGGCGGCATGGTGCTGCATTATGGGAAAATTGCCGAAATGGGCACCGGCGAGGGCAAGACGCTGATGGCGACATTGCCGGCCTACCTGAATGCGCTGTCCGGCAAGGGCGTGCACGTGGTGACCGTCAATGACTACCTGGCGCAGCGCGATGCCGAATGGATGGGGCGCCTGTACGGCTGGCTGGGCCTGACGACCGGGGTCAACCTGTCGTCGGTAGAGCATGACGCCAAGCAAGTGGCTTACGCTGCCGACATTACTTACGGCACCAACAACGAATTCGGTTTCGATTACCTGCGCGACAACATGGTGTACGACGCCGCTGACCGCGTGCAGCGCACCTTGAACTTCGCCATCGTCGATGAAGTCGATTCGATCCTGATCGATGAAGCGCGGACGCCGCTGATCATTTCCGGCCAGGCTGAAAACCATACCGACCTGTATTACAAGATCAATGAAGTGCCGCCGCTGCTGACCCAGCAGATCGGCGAAGAAACGCCGGACGGCAAGGGCAAGGTTGAAGTTCCTGGCGATTACACCAAGGATGAAAAGGCGCACCAGGTCCTGCTGACCGAAGCCGGCCACGAAAAAGCCGAGCAGATCCTGACCAACATGGGCCTGCTGGCAGAAGGCGCGTCGCTGTACGACGCGGCCAACATCAGCCTGATCCATCATCTGTACGCGGCATTGCGCGCGCACTCGCTGTACTTCAAGGACCAGCATTACGTCGTGCAAAACGGCGAAATCGTCATCGTCGACGAATTCACCGGCCGCATGATGACCGGCCGTCGCTGGTCGGACGGCTTGCACCAGGCGGTGGAAGCCAAGGAAGGCGTCAAGATCCAGAACGAGAACCAGACCCTGGCCTCGATCACGTTCCAGAATTATTTCCGCATGTACGGCAAGCTGGCCGGCATGACCGGCACTGCCGATACCGAAGCCTACGAATTCCAGGAAATCTACGGCCTGGAAACCGTGGTGATTCCGCAAAACCGGCCGAACCAGCGCAAGGACCGGCAGGACCAGGTCTACAAGACTTCGCAGGAAAAATACAATGCGATGCTGAAGGATATCCAGGATTGCTACGAGCGCGGGCAACCGGTGCTGGTGGGCACCACCTCGATCGAAAACTCGGAATTGCTGTCCGGGATCCTGGCCAAGGCCAAGCTGCCGCACAACGTGCTGAACGCCAAGCAGCATGCTAGGGAAGCGGAAATCATCGCCCAGGCAGGCCGTCCGCAAGCAATCACTATTGCCACCAACATGGCCGGGCGCGGCACCGACATCGTATTGGGCGGGAATGTCGAGAAACAGATCCAGTTCATTGAAGCCGACGACGCGCTCGGCGACACGGAAAAACAACTGCGCTCCGACAAGCTGCGCGACGAGTGGCAATCGCTGCATGACCACGTGGTCAATGCGGGCGGCTTGCATATCGTCGGCACCGAGCGGCATGAGTCGCGCCGGGTGGATAACCAGCTGCGCGGCCGCGCAGCGCGCCAGGGCGATCCGGGTTCCTCGCGTTTCTACCTGTCGCTGGACGACGCCTTGCTGCGCATTTTCGCCGGCGACCGCGTGCGCGCCATCATGGACCGGCTGAAAATGCCGGAAGGCGAGCCGATCGAGGCTGGCATCGTTTCGCGCTCGATCGAATCGGCCCAGCGCAAGGTAGAGGCGCGCAACTTCGATATCCGCAAGCAGCTGCTGGAATACGACGATGTCGCCAACGACCAGCGCAAGGTGATCTATCAGCAGCGTAACGAGTTGCTGGAATCGCAAGGCGTTTCCGAGACAGTGGCGTCGCTGCGCGAAGGCGTGCTGGACGACACTTTCCGCACCCATGTGCCGGAAGAGTCGCTCGAAGAACAATGGGATATCCCGGCGCTGGAAACAGCCCTGGCCAACGACCTGCATCTGGAAGTGCCGCTTGGCGAGATGCTGAAGTCCGAGCCCAACCTGACCGATGAGCAGTTGCTGGAACGTGTGCTTGCTGCTGCCAACGCTTCCTATGACGCCAAGACTGAAATCGTCGGCAAGGAGTCGTTCGCAGGCTTCGAGCGCAGCGTCATGCTGCAAAGCGTCGACAGCCACTGGCGCGAACACCTGGCGGCGCTCGATCATCTGCGCCAGGGGATTCACCTGCGCGGCTACGCACAAAAGAATCCGAAGCAGGAATACAAGCGCGAAGCGTTCGAGCTGTTTGGCCAGATGCTGGACCTGATCAAGAACGAAGTAGTCAAGGTAGTGATGACGGTGCGTATCGAAAACCGCGAGGAAATTGCCGCGGCTGAAGAGGAAATGGCGCAGTCCCACGTGGAAAACGTGCACTACCAGCACGCCGACTTCGATCCGAGCGCGGCGCCGGAAGCGTTGCTGGCGCCCACCGCGCATAGCGACGAATCGCAGCAACCGGGCAGCAGCGTGCCGAAGGTTGGCCGCAACGACCCGTGCCCTTGCGGCAGCGGCAAGAAATACAAGCAGTGCCACGGCCAATTGATGTAAACGCCAATGGCAGGCAGCAGTTAAAGCAGGGCGGGGAAACCCGCCCTTTGCTTTTGTTGCGGCAGATGTACACACGGCCTCCGCATTACCCATTAATACCCCTTAAAATAGGCACCTGGATTACCTGCCGGTCCGCTGGACCGGGCGATCCGACACCCAACACCCATTAATCTCGGCAAACCAGCGCCGCCAACATCTCTACCTAGTTAAGGATTCTCATGGCCGTCAATTCCCCCATTCCTGTCGCCGCCGATCTGTTGCCTGTGGCCGGCATCGAGCTTGGTCACGCCGAAGCCGGCGTGCGCAAAGCGAATCGCAAGGATTTGCTGGTGATGAAACTGGCGCCGACGGCGACGGTAGCCGGGGTGTTCACGCAAAACCGCTTTTGCGCCGCGCCGGTGCAGGTGAGCAAAGCGCACCTGGCCGCTGCCGAGATTTCCGGCGAGCCTATCCGCGCGCTGCTGATCAATACCGGCAACGCCAACGCCGGCACCGGCGAAGCCGGCCTGGCGGCAGCCAACGCTACTTGCGACGCGCTGGCGGAGTTGCTGGGCTGCCACGCTGCGCAGATCCTGCCGTTCTCGACTGGCGTGATCCTGGAGCCGCTGCCGGTGGAGCGCGTCACTGCCGGCCTGCCGCAGGCGATACAGAATCTGCAAGGCGACAACTGGTTCAATGCCGCCGAGTCCATCATGACCACCGATACCCAGCCGAAAGCCGCTTCGCGCAGCCTGGTTATCGCCGGCAAGAAGGTGACGCTGTCCGGCATCAGCAAAGGCGCCGGCATGATCAAGCCGAACATGGCGACCATGCTCGGTTTCCTGGCGATCGACGCGAAAGTGGCGCAGCCGGTGCTGGAAAAAATGGTGCGCCAGGCTGCCGACCGTTCGTTCAACTGCATCACCATCGACGGCGATACCTCGACCAACGACTCGTTCATGCTGATCGCCACCGGCGCCGGCGAGCTGGAAGTCGGCAGTGTCGACAGCCCGGAATATGCCGAACTGGCTGCTGCCGTTACCGATATCTCGCAGCACCTGGCGCAAATGATCATCCGCGACGGCGAAGGCGCCACCAAGTTCATCACGGTCACCGTGGAGCATGGGCAGAGCGTTGCCGAATGCCGCAAGATCGCTTATTCGATCGCGCACTCGCCGCTGGTCAAGACGGCCTTCTTCGCTTCCGACCCGAATCTTGGCCGGATCCTGGCTGCAATTGGCTATGCCGGCGTCGACGACCTGGATGTCAGCAAGCTGGACCTGTACCTGGATGACGTGCTGGTTGCCAAAAACGGCGGCCGCAATCCCGAATACCAGGAGGCTGACGGCCAGCGCGTCATGAAACAAAGCGAGATCACGGTGCGGGTGCAGCTGGCGCGTGGCGATGCCGAGGCGACTATCTGGACTTGCGACTTGTCGCACGATTACGTATCGATCAATGCCGACTATCGCTCTTGAGCGGATAGTTTTCCGGGAAAAATGCCGCCCAAGGCCGATTGCCGGCCAAGGCGGCGCATTTGCTCCGACAAATAATATTCACCCAGCAGCGTTTTGCTTTGCGTCAGAATGGATGAAATCCCATTTGTCTCCAAACCAGCCATGACTCAACTAGATCAATTCCTGACCCGTGCCGAAGCCCTGCTGGCGCGGCTTGAATCCATCCTGCCGCAAGCCAAGGCGGCTCCCGACTGGCAGGCGGCCACCGCTTTCCGCTGGCGCCATCGGGGCGGCGGGGCTGGCGGTTACCTGCAGGCGGTGGGCCATATCTCCGATATTGCGCTATCGGATTTGCACAATATCGAAGTGCAGAAGCAGCAGATCGACCAGAACACGCGTCAATTCGTCGATGGCCGGCCGGCCAACAACGTGCTGTTGACCGGTGCCCGCGGCACCGGCAAGTCGTCCTTGATCAAAGCTTGCCTGAACCAGTATGCCTCCCAGGGTTTGCGCTTGATCGAGGTAGATAAGGACGATTTGGCGGCGTTGCCCGATATTGTCGACCTGGTGGCAGAGCGCCCGGAGCGCTTCATCATTTTTTGCGACGACCTCTCGTTCGAAGAGGGCGAGAGCGGCTACAAGGCGCTCAAAGTGGCGCTCGACGGCAGCATCGCCGCACAGTCGGACAATGTGCTGATTTATGCCACCTCCAACCGGCGTCATTTGCTGCCGGAGCGGATGTCCGATAACGCCAGCTACAAAACCACCGAGGACGGCGATTTGCATCCGGGGGAAACCGTCGAAGAAAAGATTTCACTTTCAGAGCGTTTTGGACTGTGGGTGTCGTTTTATCCGTTCAAGCAAGACGATTACCTCGATATCGTCGGCCACTGGCTCAGCCATTTCGGCTGCAACGCGGAGCAGATTGCCGAGGCGCGCGGCGATGCCTTGCGCTGGGCGCTGCAGCGGGCTTCGCGTTCGGGCCGGGTGGCATGGCAGTTCGCCCGCGATTACGCCGGCCGGATGACGCCGCCATGAGCCGTCTTGAGCGGGAACCGGTCAATGTAGCCGTCGGCATCCTGATGAAGCCTAACGGCGACGTACTGCTGGGCCAGAGGCCCGCGGGCAAGCCGATGGCCGGTTACTGGGAGTTCCCGGGAGGGAAGGTAGAGTCGGGCGAGTCGATTTTCGACGCGCTTAAACGTGAACTGCTGGAAGAGCTGGGGGTCGAAATCGCTTCGGCCGAGCCTTGGTGCGGGATCGAGCATCAATATGCCCATGCGCACGTACGGCTGCATTTCTACATCAGCCGCGAATGGCGCGGCGAACCGCAAAGCCTGGAAGGGCAGGCGTTCTCATGGCAAGGCAGTGTCGACGTCGAGCCTTTGCTGCCGGCGGCGATTCCCTTGATTGAATGGCTGGACGAATTGCGGCAGGAAAGCGTTTAAGCTGCCCGGTGAAATCGGCGACTATTGCGGCAGCTTGCCGTCATCGTCAATTTCATCCGGCGGATTGACTGCCGGGATCGCATATTTCTCTTCAGCCCAAGCGCCCAGGTCGATCTGCTTGCAACGCTCCGAGCAAAACGGCCTGAACCGGTTGGCGGCAATCCATTCAACTTTTGTGCCGCAAGTCGGGCAATCGACGGTAGTAGTCATACAAATCTATTCAAAAAGCATTTAAAAATTGCAAAGGGTCAGCTCGAACGGTACGTCGCCTTCATAGGCTTTCGGCTTCAGATCGCCGCCCTGGGTGGTAAAACGTACCCATAGCATGTATTTGTTGGCTGATATCTCAGGGATGGCTGCGAGCCGTTCATCAATGATCAGGCGCAGCATCTGGTAAGATTTTCCTTGCAGCATTTGCTGATAACTGCCGTTTTGTGCATCTATCTTTACTGAACTTCCGGTTTCTCGCAACAATCGCAATACGATGCTGATAGCGTCGAACAATGGCGCCAGCGGCGCGAACCAGCCGATGATGTCGGCAAACCGCTGTTCGGCGGGGTGTTGCTGCCAGGCGTAGTAAGAAGGCAAGTCGAATTCACAGGCGCCGCCGGGAATGATGGTGCGGCCGCGTATGCTCATCAGCCATTCATTCTCGCGGATATGCTGGCCGGTTTTGCCTTGGGTCGCCATCAGCGCGGTGCTGATCCTGTCGATTTCCTGCAGGATGGCGTCCAGCATGTCGGGCGCAACGTTGGGATTGGATTTAAAGCCGAGCAGGGTTTGTTTTTGTCGTTCCAGTTCTTGCAGCAAATCCGACTTCAAATCAGCGCGTCCGGCAACCTCCAGCATCTCGAAAATGGTGGATAGCGCGATATGGTGTTGCAACGGACTTTCCTGCTGCACGAAAAAGCCGAATCTTTCATGCAGGTCTTCCAGCCGCAACAGGGTGCGAATGCGCTCGTTGAAAGGATATTCGTAGACGATCAAAGTGACATCCCTTAAAAATTTGAGCCGGATAAGACATGATTCTGAACGATGCGAACAGAAATTACAAATGCCCCCCTGTTTTCGACGTTGGGCAGAGGTTTCCTGCTGATATATATAAAGCTTTATACCATTATAGCGATCGGCTCAATGCCTGATATGACGCGTGTAGGCACGTCACTTGCGGCAATAGCGCCGCAGGCCCGCTGTCATTGACGATCACATCGTCGGCGGCCTGCAGGCGTTGCTGCCTGGAGGCCTGGGTCGCCATGATGGCCTGCACTTGCGACAGGGTCATCGCGTTGCGCCGCATCACGCGTTCCAGCTGGACCTGTTCGTCGCAATCCACGACCAGTATGCGCTGCACCCGTTCTCTCCAGTTGCCTGATTCAACCAGCAGCGGCACTACGAAAATCAGGTACGACCCTTCGGCGTTTTCCGCCGCGCGGGCGGTTTCGGCCCGGATCAAAGGATGCAGGATCGCTTCCAGGCGCCGTTTCGCCAACGGGTCCGAGAAAACATGGGCGCGCATCTTGGCTCTGTCCATGGCGCCGCCGGCATCGATGAAGGCGCTGCCGAATTCGGCGGTAATCGGTGCAATGGCAGCGCCGTCCGCCGCAGTCAGCCGGTGGGCGATGACATCGGTGTCGATGACCGCGGCGCCGCGCGCGGCAAACATGTCGGCGACGGTGCTTTTGCCGCTGCCGATCCCGCCGGTCAGGCCGACGCTGAATCTGGGTTTGGCTTGCGACGGCTGGTCGTGGTTAGCCGCATCGTGCTGGTTCATACGACGTTAGGTAGCAAAACCGAAATAAGTTTCCAGAATTGTCTGTCCATAGAGCAGGGCCAGCAGGCCGGCCGCGGCCAGGTAGGGGCCGAAGGGGATAGGTTTGTCGCGTCCGCGGCGGGCAAAAACGATCAATATGATCCCGACCACGGCGCCCACCAGCGATGAAAACAAGATAATGATAGGCAGCATCTTCCAGCCCAGCCAGGCGCCGAGCGCCGCCAGCAGCTTGAAATCGCCGTAGCCCATGCCTTCCTTGCCGGTCAGCAGCTTGAACGCCCAGTAGATCGCCCACAGGCTCAGGTAACCGGCTGCGGCGCCGACGACGGCGTCGTGCAAGGGCACGAACAGGCCGGACAGGTTCAGCAGCAGGCCGATCCAGAGCAGGGGCAAGGTCAGGTCGTCCGGCAGCAGCTGGGTATCGGCGTCGATAAACGTCATCGCTATCAGCAGATAGACAAAGACCAGGGTCGACAGGCCGACCCAGCCGCTGCCGAAGTGCCAGATGAGCAGGGCCGACAGCGCTCCGGTCAATGCTTCGACCATGGGATAGCGTATCGAGATGGGGGTTTTGCAGGCTGCGCATTTGCCGCGCAAGGCCAGGTAACTCAGTATCGGCACATTCTCCAGCGCGCCGATCTGGTGTTTGCATTGCGTGCAGGCCGAGCGCGGCACCACCAGGTTGTAGCGCTCGGTATGCGGCAGCGGCTTGCCGCTTTCATGGGCGACATAATTGTCCGATTCACGCTGCATCATGATCGGCAGCCTGTGGATCACTACATTCAGGAAACTGCCTATCAACAAACCAAAAACGGCTGCCAGGACGGTAGGGAGCAGGCTCCCCGCCGCCAGGAAAAAAATCCCGTCTTGCATCAGACCACCGAACCCAGTTTGAAAATTGGCAGGTACATGGCGATTACCAGGCCGCCGATCAGCACGCCCAGGATCACCATGATCAGTGGTTCCATCAGGCTGGACAAGGAAGCCACCGCATCGTCCACTTCAGCTTCATAGAAATCGGCGACTTTCCCCAGCATGTTGTCCAGCGAACCCGATTCTTCACCGATCGAGACCATCTGTGTGACCATGTTCGGGAATACATTGGCGTTTTCCATTGCCGCGGTCAAGCTGGTGCCGGTGCTGACTTCGCCCTGGATCTTCTTCGTTGCGTCAAGGTAGACTGCATTGCCGGATGCGCCGCCTACTGAGTCAAGCGACTCGACCAACGGCACGCCGGCGGCAAACATTGTGGCTAAAGTACGAGTCCAGCGCGCGATCGTGGCTTTGCGTATGACCTGGCCAAAAATCGGTGTTTTCAATAACAATTGATCCATGAAGCGCTGCACCTTGAGCGAGCGCCTCCAAGATTGAAAGAACAGATATAAACCGCCAAACAGGACGCCGAAGATGATGTACCAGTTAGAAACCACAAAATCCGATATCGCCATTACCACCAGCGTCGGGCCCGGCAAGTCAGCGCCGAAACTTGCAAAAACCTGTTTGAACGCCGGAACCACCCAAATCATGATTACCATGGTGACGATAAACGCCACTGCCAAAATCGACACCGGATAGAACATGGCGGATTTGATCTTGCTCTTGATGGCTAGGGTCTTTTCCTTATAGATCGCCAGCCGCTCCAGCAGGTCTTCAAGAATGCCCGCCTGTTCGCCAGCGCCGACCAGGTTGCAGAACAACGGGTCGAAATACAGCGGGAATTTGCGGAATGCCTGGCTCAGGCTGGTGCCGGTTTCCACATCGCCGCGGATGTCGTTGACCAGTTTCGATACCGACGGATTGGCATGGCCCTTGGCCACGATGTCGAACGACTGCAGCAAGGGCACGCCGGCCTTCATCATGGTGGCCAGCTGACGGGTAAACAGAGCAATGTCTTTGTCGGAAATCTTCTTCCCGCTGCGGAAGGTCTTCTTTTTGACCTTGGTGACCAGGATTCCCTGGCGCCGCATGGTGACGTTGACCACCGTCTCGCTGCCGGCGCGCAGTTCGCCGCGCACCATCTTGCCCTTTTTATCCCTGCCCTCCCAGAGATACACCCACTCCTTGACCTGACGTGCGCTTGCGGCGCTGCGTGCTGCAGTTGCCATGAACTATTCCCCTAATTAGATATTGGTGCAGCCAAGCACTTCTTCGAGGCTGGTCAACCCTTGTTTAACCTTCATCAATCCTGATAAGCGCAAGGTCTTGACGCCTTCGCGCTTTGCCTGCGCTTCGATTTCCAGCGCCGTGCCGTGCGCCAGGATAATCCGTTCTATTTCTTCGGTAATCGGCATGATCTGGTAGATGCCGACCCGTCCCTTGTAACCGGTGCCGTTGCAGCGTTCACAACCGACCGCCTTGTACGGCATCCAGGTGCCGTCGAGATCGTCTTCGGTGAAACCCGCTTCAAGCAAGGCTTCTTCCTGGACCGTAATCGGCTGCTTGCAGTTGCACAGGCGGCGCGCCAGCCGTTGCGCAGTGATCAGGATCACCGACGAAGCGATATTGAAGGCCGGCACACCCATGTTCATCAGGCGCGTCAGCGTCGACGGCGCATCGTTGGTATGCAGCGTGGAAAACACCATGTGCCCGGTTTGCGCAGCCTTGATCGAGATATCGGCGGTTTCCAGGTCGCGGATTTCACCGACCATGATGATGTCAGGATCCTGCCGCAAGAATGCCTTCAGCGCCACCGGGAAAGTCAGTCCGGCACGGTCGTTGATGTTGACCTGGTTCACCCCGGGCAAATTGATTTCGGCGGGATCTTCAGCGGTGGAAATGTTGATGCCAGGCTGGTTCAGGATGTTCAGGCAGGTATACAGCGATACGGTTTTGCCGGAACCGGTCGGCCCGGTCACCAGCACCATGCCGTAGGGACGCTGGATCGCCTCCATCAGGATTTCTTTCTGGTCCGGGTCGTAGCCCAGCGCATCAATCCCCATCTGGGCCTGGCTCGGGTCCAGGATACGCATCACGATCTTTTCGCCGAACAAGGTCGGCAAGGTGCTGACCCGGAAATCGATCGCGCGGGTCTTCGACACCACCAGCCGCATGCGGCCATCTTGCGGCACCCGTTTTTCCGAGATATCCAGCTTGGAGATGACCTTGATGCGGGACGCCAGTTTTTCCTTGATCGACAGCGGCGGCTGCGCCATGTCGCGCAATACGCCGTCGACACGGAAACGGATACGGTAGAACTTTTCAAACGGTTCGAAATGCAAGTCGGACGCGCCCTGGTTGATGGCGTCAGTCAGTATTTTCTGCAAAAACCGGACTACCGGCGCATCGTCGATATCGGTGGCCGCCGCATCGGCGACAGCTACTGCATCTTCTTCGACGAAATTGATTTCCTGTTCGTCGCCGACCATCTCGCTCAGGCTCTGCTCTGCCGATTTGACCAGTTTCTGGATCTGCTTGATCAGGATCGGATGCTCGACGATGATAGGTTCCACCGTCAGCTCGGTCTGGAACTTGATCTGGTCGAGCGCCTGGATATTGGTCGGGTCGGACAGGGCAACATAGATCTTGTTGCCACGCTTGGCTAGGGCCAGCACCGCATGGCTTTCCATCAGCTTGGCGTCGATGGCCTTTTCCGGCAGCATGCCGAGATTGAGCACGCTCAGGTCCAGCTGCGGGTAACCAAAGGTCTCGGCGCAAAACAGGGCGAGCGAACGCGCATCCAGATGACCGCTTTCCAGCAAGGCTGAGATAAACGGTGTTTGGCTGTCGCTGGCTTTCTTGTGCAGGGCCTCGAGCTGTGGCACGGAAAGACGTCCGGCTTGCAGCAATGCGCGGGCAAGTCCGGAGATCGGACTGGTGGAATTTGCGTTGGGAAATACTGCTGCCATAGGGGGGTCAATACCAAAAGATGTGCCGAACCATTCGAACCGACCAATGATGCCCTACGGGAAACTCACTTGTAAAGGATTTGTGAAGAAATGTGTCGTAAAAGTTGCCTTCGGGCAGTTCTTTCAGTGTTCTTGTAGTTTATTCGGCCGCATCAATTTGGCAACCTTGATCGCCTGGTTTTGCACCTGCACGATTTCTATGATGCATCCGGCAATTTTCAGGCTGACATTGTTGTCAGGGATGTCCTGCAGCCATTCCAGCAGCAGGCCGTTCAAGGTCTTCGGACCGTCGAGCGGGAAATTCAAGCCGAGGCGCTTGTTGATGTCGCGCAGGGTTGTCGCACCCTCCAGCAGGCACTGGCCTTGCGGGTTCCAGGAAAAGCTGTCGGCGCGGGCCGCGCCCGGCTTGGACGTAGTGAACTCACCAATCATTTCTTCTATGATGTCTTCCAGGGTAACCAGGCCCTGCACTTCGCCGTATTCGTCGACGATGATGCCGAGCCGTTCATGGTTTTCCTGGAAATATTGGAGCTGTGTGAAAACGTCGGTGTCTTCCGGCACAAAATAAGGCGTAGTGAGCAGCTGGCGGAAATGCTCCACCGTCAGTTCCGCCTCCTGGTTCAGCAAGGCCATCGCCTTGCGCACATGCAAAATGCCGACGATCTGGTTGATTTCACCTTCGTACACCGGCAGCTTGTTGTGATAGCAAGTGGTCAGCTGGTGTTTTATGTCGTCCACCGAGGCCGACAAATTTAGCGCCTCGACTTGCGCCCGCGGCGTCATGACGTCTTCCACCGAAATTTTTTCCAGGTCGAACAGGTTCAGCAAGATGCTTTTGTGTTTTTGCGGCATGAAATTGCCGCCTTCGAGCACGATGGAGCGCAGTTCTTCCGGTGATACCCGTTGTTCCAGCGCGTGCTTGCCGGTTTTGATATGCAGCACCTTGAGGATCGAAGAGACGAACAGGTTGACGAACCAGATCAGCGGCTTGGCCAATGTCATCAGTGGCTTGAGCACGAAACTGGTCGGCAGGGCAATGCGCTCGGGATAGGTTGCGCCTATCACTTTCGGCGTGATTTCGGCGAATACGATCAGGAGGAAGGCGACCGCGGCGGTCGCGATGGTGATCACTTTCTGGTGATTGCCGAATGTCGTGATGGCAATCGCCGTCACCAAGGCAGTAGCCAAGGCGTTGACCAAGGTGTTGACGATCAGGATCAGCGACAGCAGCTTATCGGTCCGTTCCAGCAGCCAAAGCGTCGTGGCGGCGGACTTGCTGCCGCGCTTGGCCAGGTGGCGCAGGCGATGCTTGTTGGCAGCGACCAGGGCGGTCTCCGCCATTGCAAAAAAAGCCGACAGGAAAATGAGTACGACTAGTGCAAGTATCTGCACCCATATGGGCACGGCATCCAAAGGGTCACCGTAAAGTGAAAAGTTAATAAACCAATGTGTTGTATGGTCGGGGTGAGAGGATTCGAACCTCCGGCCTCTACGTCCCGAACGTAGCGCTCTACCAGGCTAAGCTACACCCCGATCTAGCTGTCCAATGATTTGGACAGGTTTTGGGGCTGAGGTTCGCACTATGGCGAAGCAACAGTCCCCGTGTTGAATTCTCAGTGGTTCCTATCCACCGCGAACGCAGATAATTGTAGCAAAGAATCCTTGAACTGACTATTTGGCAACCCGGAGATCGCCGCTGCTGCCCGCTGCGCCGCTTTTTCTGCTTCGTGCCTGGTGTAGTTCAGGGCGCCCGAGCTGGTGATGGCGGCGAGGATTTCATCGAAATGCTGTTCGTCGCCGTTTTCGATGCAGCTGCGCACCAGCGCGCGCTGCTCGGCGCTGCCGTGCTCCATCAGGTAAATCAGGGGCAGGGTCGGCTTGCCTTCACGCAGGTCGTCGCCGACATTCTTGCCGATATCGCTGGCGTTGCCGGAATAATCCAGCACATCGTCGATCAGCTGGAAGGCGGTGCCGAGCGAGCGGCCGTATTCGCCCGCGGCGTCGATCACATCGTCGCCGGCGCCCGCAATCAGGACGCCCAGCTGGGCCGCCGCTTCAAACAGCTTGGCGGTCTTGGAGCGGATCACCTGCAGGTAGTTTTCTTCGGACACGTCCGGGTTGTGCATGTTCAGCAATTGCAGCACTTCGCCTTCAGCGATAACGTTGGTGGCGTCGGCGACGATCTGCATCACGCGTGCATTGTCGACCGCCACCATCATCTGGAAGGCGCGCGAATACAGGAAGTCGCCCACCAGCACCGAGGCGGCGTTGCCGAACAGGGCATTGGCGGTCTGGCGCCCGCGCCGCAAGGAGGATTCGTCGACCACGTCGTCGTGCAGCAGGGTCGCGGTGTGGATGAATTCGATCACCGCCGCCAGCTCGTGGTGTTTTTCGCCGCTATAGCCGTAAGCCTGGGCCATCAGCAATACCAGCACCGGACGCAGGCGCTTGCCGCCGGCGCTGATGATGTATTCGGCAATCTGGTTCACCAGCGGCACTTCGGAATGCAGTTGCCGGCGAATCACCGCATTGACCGCTTCCATATCGGCCGCGATCGGGGACATCATGAATTGTGAGGATGAGGTGTTGGGAGCGGCTGACAAAATAAAACCTGTTGGAAATCGATTGTGCCGTGATTATACGATGACAGCCACGATTCGGGCCTGTTGCCCCTAAATTGACTCGGGCCCGAACTGGTATTGGCGCCGCCCGACAGTGCCCGCCCGATAAGCGCGATACGGCACTGTCCAGTTTCGGCGGACATTGTTATCCCTTTAACTTTGCAAAGGCGGCGGCCATGGCGCTGCTGGCCGGCGCCGGCGCCGCTTGCCGTTGCTGGGACAGGCGCTTGGCGTCGTTGCGGTCGGCGCGCTGCTCCGGCCTGGCGCCGGCGACCGGGGCGTTGTCGGACAGGCGCATGGTCAGCGCAATGCGCTTGCGCTTTTCGTCGACTTCCAGCACTTTCACCTTGACCACCTGGCCGGCCTTGACCACGCTGTGCGGATCCTTGACGAAAGTATTCGAGAGCGCCGAAATATGCACCAGGCCATCCTGATGCACGCCGATGTCGACAAAGGCGCCAAACGCCGCCACGTTGGTGACCACGCCTTCCAGGATCATGTCGGGACGCAGGTCGCGGATTTCTTCGACGCCGTCCTTGAACGTCGCGGTAGTGAATTCCGGGCGTGGATCGCGTCCCGGTTTTTCCAGTTCCTTGAGGATGTCGGCGATGGTCGGTACGCCGAATTTTTCATCGGCGTATTTGGCTGGATTGAGCGATTTCAGCAGCTTGTCGTCGCCGATCACGCCCTTGACGTCTTTCTTGATGTCGGCCAGGATTTTTTCCACCAGCGGATAGGATTCCGGATGCACCGCAGAGCCGTCCAGCGGATTGTCGCTGTTCATGATGCGCAGGAAGCCCGCGGCCTGTTCGAAGGTTTTGTCACCCAGGCGCGGCACATCGCGTAGACCGGCGCGCGAGGTAAACATGCCCTTCATGTCGCGATAGGTGACGATGCTTTGGGCGACGCTGGCGTTGAGCCCGGAGACACGCGCCAGCAGCGGCGCCGAGGCGGTGTTGACGTCTACGCCGACCGCATTCACGCAATCTTCCACCACCGCATCCAGTGAACGCGCCAGCTGGGTCTGGCCGACGTCATGCTGGTACTGGCCGACGCCGATCGACTTCGGATCGATCTTCACCAGTTCCGCCAGCGGATCTTGCAGGCGGCGCGCAATCGAGACCGCGCCGCGTAAAGAGACATCCATGTCCGGCAATTCGCGTGAGGCGAATTCAGAGGCTGAATACACCGATGCGCCGGCTTCCGACACCACGATCTTGGTCAGCTTGAGCTCCGGCCGCAGCTTGATCAGGTCTTGCGCCAGCTTGTCGGTTTCACGCGATGCGGTGCCGTTGCCGATCGAAATCAGCGACACCTTGTGCTTCTCCGCCAGCTGCGCCAGCGTGTGCAGCGAGCCGTCCCAGTCGTTGCGCGGCTGGTGCGGGTAAATCGCAGTGGTGTCGACCACCTTGCCGGTGGCGTCGATCACGGCCACCTTGACGCCGGTGCGCAGGCCGGGGTCGAGGCCCATGGTGGCGCGCGGCCCGGCCGGCGCCGCCAGCAGCAGCGCTTTCAGGTTGCGGGCGAAGACGTTGATCGCTTCGACTTCCGCCGTTTCGCGCAGCTTCGTCATCAGCTCGGTTTCCAGGTGCATGAAGACCTTGACGCGCCAGCTCCAGCGTACCGTGTCGCTCAGCCATTTGTCGGCGCTGCGGCCTTTGTTGCTGATGCCGAAACGGGCGGCGATGCGTCCTTCGCAAGGATTGTGCGGGGCGTCCCACTTCGGTTTTTCTTCTTCCGTATCGAGGCGCAGTACTACATTCAGGATTTCTTCGCGGCGGCCGCGGAACAGCGCCAGTGCCCGGTGCGACGGAATGGTGCCGATGGTTTCCGAATAATCGAAGTAGTCGGCGAATTTTTCCCCGGCGTCCTGTTTGCCTTCCACTACCTTGGATTCGACCACGCCGTGCTCTGTCAGGTATTCGCGCAGCGCCTGCAGCAGCGCGGCGTCTTCCGAAAAACGTTCCATCAGGATCTGGCGCGCGCCGTCGAGCGCGGCCTTGGCATCGGCGACGCCAGGATTGTCGCCATTGTCGGTGCTGAATGCCGGCTTCAGGTATTTGTCGGCTTCCTGCTCCGGGTTCAATTCGGGATTCGCCAGCAATGCATCCGCCAGCTCGGTCAAGCCGGCTTCCGCGGCGATCTGCGCCTTGGTGCGGCGTTTCAGTTTGTACGGCAGGTACAGGTCTTCAAGCCGGGTCTTGTCTTCCGCCAGGGAGATCGCCTGCAGCAGCGCGGGCGTCATTTTCCCCTGTTCTTCAATCGAGGCCAGGATCGCGCCGCGGCGTACTTCCAGTTCGCGCAGGTAGCGCAGGCGCTCTTCCAGCAAGCGCAGCTGGATGTCGTCGAGACCGCCGGTGGCTTCCTTGCGATAGCGTGCGATAAAGGGCACGGTGGCGCCCTCGTCCAGCAGGGCGACGGCAGCAGCGACCTGGGCCGGCTTGGCGGCAAGTTCAAGGGCGAGACGTTGTTCGATCGAAGGCAGCATGAGGAATCTTAAGAGTGAAAATCAAGCGTTGGATCATACGCAATCCAGATAATTCCGCCAGTCTTGACAGCCGGAAAAGAACCCGGCCTGAAAATCCGCTCAGCCGAAATGCTTGTCATATCACCATATCTTTGTTTCCTGGTGGTATTATTTACGCCGTCAAGGCGCCTGCCTGCGGGCGTGCTTCATAGACCGTTGCCGGGTAAGTCTGGCCAGGTGCCTGGAAATGGTTGCAAATGAAAAAGATTGTTAAATGATAATTTTTTTCTTGTTTGTCGATGAGCCAGCAAATATGCTTGTGGCCGAATGCGATTGGGCAAAGACTTAAAGCCCGTCGTTCATCAATCACACGGTAGTATTTCTTCGGGAGTCAAATATGCATCTTTCTAAACGTCTGGGCGCGGAAGCCCTTGGCACATTCTGGCTGGTCCTGGGCGGTTGCGGCAGCGCCGTGCTGGCAGCAGGATTTCCGGGCCTCGGAATCGGTTTCCATGGCGTCGCCCTGGCTTTCGGCCTGACCGTGCTGACGATGGCGTTCGCCATCGGCCACATTTCCGGCTGCCACCTGAATCCGGCAGTCACGCTCGGACTGGCTACCGCCGGCCGTTTCCCGAAGAGTGAAATCCTGCCTTACTGGGTGGCCCAGGTCGTCGGCGGCATCATCGCTGCCGGCGTGCTGTACCTGATTGCTACCGGCAAGGCGGGCGCGGAGATCGGCAATTTCGCCGCCAACGGCTATGGCGACCATTCGCCCGGCCTGTATTCGATGAATGCGGCCCTGATCTCGGAAGTGGTGATGACCTTCATCTTCCTGATCGTGATCCTGGGCGCGACAGACAAGCGTGCGCCGGCCGGCTTTGCACCGATCGCGATCGGCTTGTGCCTGACCCTGATCCACCTGATCAGCATCCCGGTCACCAATACGTCGGTCAATCCGGCGCGCAGCACCAGCCAGGCGCTGTTTGTCGGCGGCTGGGCGTTGCAGCAGCTGTGGCTGTTCTGGCTGGCGCCGCTGGTCGGCGCAGTGATCGCGGGTATCGTGTATCCGGCAATCTGGGGCGAGAAAGAGTGATGCCCTGATCCTGCACGGATGTAAAAAAAACGCGGCATGCCGCGTTTTTTTGTTTTCCGTTTGCAGTTCTAGCTTAGGGCCCGGCGCTTGCCGCCGCTGACACGTTCTATGCCGGCGATATCCTGCCAGCTTTGCACGGCGTCAAACTGCTGCGCCAGCAACAGTCCGCGTACCGCCGGCGCCTGGTCGTAGCCATGTTCCATCAGCAGCCAGCCGCCATCTTTCAGGTGGCCGGCCGCGCCGTCGACGATGCTGCGCAGCGCGCTCAAGCCGTCCGCATGGTCGGTCAGCGCGTCCTGCGGCTCGAAGCGCAGGTCGCCCTGCGCGAGATGGCCGTCGCCGGCAACGATATATGGCGGATTGGCGACGATGACATCGAACTGCTGGCGATCCAGCGCGCCATACCAGTTGCTTTGCAATAGCTGCATCGGCGCCTGGGCCGGCGCCAGATGGCGCGCGGCGTTGCGGCTGGCCACCGCCAGCGCGGCTGCGCTGACATCCAGCGCAGTGAGCTGCAGGTCGGGACGGCTATGGGCGATGGCGACGGCAATGGCGCCGGAACCGGTGCCCAGGTCCAGCACGCTTAGCGCCTGCCGGGCGCCGGCAGCGGGCAAATGCTGTAACGCCAGGTCGACCAGCAGCTCGGTTTCAGGGCGAGGGATCAGGACGTCCGGGGTGACTTCGAGCTGCAAGCCGTAGAATTCGCGCTGGCCGACAATGTAGGCGATCGGCTCGCCCAGCAGGCGCCGTTGAAACAAGGCAGACAGCTGCTGTGCCTGCTGCGCATCGATAACCCGTTCGTCCTGGGTAATCAGCTGTATCCGCGACAGCTGCAGCGCATGCATCAGCAGGATGCGGTTTTCGAGCGGGTTGAGCGGCGCTTGCTGCAATACCGCGGCGATGCTGTCGCCCGCTTTTATTGCAAACCTGTCGGAAATCCCAGCCATCGCGTCGCGTCGTTCAGTAACGGCTGTTGCGTTTGAACAGCGTGGCGACCAGGATCACTATCAGCACGACAAACCACACTAGCGACCATTGCGGGATCGACAGGCCGAGGATAGGGTCGTAAGGCGTCGAGCAGAGCGCATAAGCGTCCACCTTGAACACCGACGGCAGCAAGGTGGCCGGCGGCAGCGCGTTCATGGGCGCTTCCAGCGCATCCCGGCCGCATGAGACCGAGGGATGGGCGATGATCCACAGATGCCAGATGGCGGTGCCGGCGCCGCCCAGCCCTGCCAGGATGCCGATCCCCGCACCGGCTTTTTGGGCCCCGGCCGGCAGGCTGGCGCAAATCAGGCAAATCAGCGCGATCGCTGCGAATGCGTAACGCTGTATCACGCACAGCGGGCAAGGCTGCATGTCCTGGTAGTGCTGCAAATACAATGCACCGGCCAGGATGGCAAGGGCGATGAAGGCGACTGCAAGCAAAACGGATTTGGATGTTTTCATTTTCGGGTATGAAGTTGAGTCGATGTGAGCTTATTTGCCGTGCGTCTGATGCTGCCTGGGCTGCTTGGTTCCGCGCCTGCCGTTAGCATATGCGATTTTCAGATATTTAGAGCGCGTCGCCCAGCGCCGCCAGCAAGTCGGCCTGGTGTTCCGCGGCCAGCGCATTGGTCAGTTCTTCCAGGTCGCCGTCCATGATGAAATCGAGCTTGTACAAGGTCAGGTTGATGCGGTGGTCGGTCATCCGGCCTTGCGGGAAATTGTAGGTGCGGATACGCTCGCTGCGGTCGCCCGAGCCGATCAGCGATTTGCGGGTGGCCGCTTCTTGCGACTGCTGCGCGCGCAGCTGGCCATCCTTGATCCGCGCCGCCAGCACTTTCAGGGCCGACGCCTTGTTCTTGTGCTGGCTGCGGTCATCCTGGCACTCGACCACGATGCCGGTCGGCATATGCGTGATGCGCACCGCGGAATCGGTCTTGTTGATGTGCTGGCCGCCGGCGCCGGAGGCGCGGTAGGTGTCGATGCGGATATCGGCCGGATTGATGTCGACGTCGCCGACTTCATCCGCTTCCGGCATGATGGCGACGGTGCAGGCCGAGGTATGGATGCGGCCCTGGGTTTCGGTGGCCGGCACCCGCTGCACGCGATGGCCGCCGGATTCGAACTTGAGCCTGGAGTACGCGCCGAAGCCGATCACGCGCACGATGACTTCCTTGTAGCCGCCGATTTCCGATGGCGATTCCGACACCATTTCGACCTGCCAGCGGTTGCGTTCGGCGAAGCGCGTGTACATCCGCAGCAGGTCGCCGGCGAACAGCGCCGACTCGTCGCCGCCGGTGCCGGCCCGGATTTCCAGGAAAATATTGCGTTCGTCGTTAGGATCCTTGGGCAGCAGCATTTTCTGCAGGTCGCCCTGCAGCTGTTCCATGCGCGCTTTCGCAGCCACGATCTCATCCTGGGCGAATTCCTTCATGTCGGGGTCGGATTGCATTTCCTGCGCCGCGGCGATATCGGCGTCGGCTTGCAGATAAGCCTGGTACAGCTCGACCAGCGGCCCCAGCTCCGCATGTTCACGCGTCAGCTTGCGATAGCTGTCCATGCTGGCGGTGGCGTCTTCCTGCATCAGCAGGTCGCCGACCTCGACCAGGCGATTGGCGAGTTGGTCGAGCTTGGCGAGCATTGATGGTTTCATGGCGGGTTTCAGTCAGGGCAAGGCGAATAAAAATGGAAGGGTGCAGCGGTGCGCAGGGCGGCGCGATTGCTCGCGGCCGTGCGGGAGGGCAGGTGCGCTAACGCTTGGTGCGGAACAGTTGCGGCAGGAGGGCTGCCAGGCGCGCGCGTTCGTCGCCCTGGGCATTGTGCAAAGCTTGTTGCGGGCCGTGCATGAACTTGGCGGTCAGGCCTTTGGAGAGCGCTTCCAGGACCACTTCGATATCTTCGCCCTTGGCCAGCATCTTGCGGGCGCGCTCCAGCTCCAGCCGGCGCATGGCTTCGCTCGATTCCTGCAGGTCCTGGATCAGCGGCACCACCGCCCGGTTATCCACCCAGTGCATGAACGACTGCACGCGGGTTTCAATGATGGCTTCGGCCTGCGCCACCGCGGCCTGGCGATTTTCCATGCCGGTTTGCACGATTGAACCGAGGTCGTCGACGGTGTACAGGAAGATATCGTCGAGGCGGCCGATTTCAGTCTCGATATCGCGCGGCACGGCCAAGTCCAGCATGAACATCGGTTTGTGGCGCCGTGCCTTGACCGCGCGTTCGACCATGCCGAGGCCGATGATCGGCAAGCTCGAGGCGGTGCAAGAAACGATGATGTCGAACCTGCCCAGCTGCGTCGGCAGGTCGGCCAGCCGGATCGCCTGGCCGTTAAAGCGGTGGGCCAGCAATTCGGCGCGTTCCAGGGTGCGGTTGGCGACCGTCAAGGATTTCGGATTTTGTGCGGCAAAGTGCGTGGCGCACAATTCGATCATTTCGCCGGCGCCGATGAACAGCACATGCTGGCCGGCGACGGTATCGAAAATCCGTTCCGACATGCGCACCGCGGCGGCAGCCATGGAGACGCTATGGGCGCCGATTTCAGTCGTGCTGCGCACTTCCTTGGCGACCGCGAAGGTCCGCTGGAACAGCTGGTGCAGGTAAGTGCCGAGGCCGCCCGCCGCTTCTGCATGGCGCACGGCATCCTTCATCTGGCCAAGGATCTGCGCTTCGCCCAGCACCATCGAATCGAGTCCTGAAGCTACCCGGAACGCGTGGCGCACGGCGTTATCTTGCGGCAATGTGTACAAATGCGGACGTAAATCAGCGTAGGGCAGCTGATGGTAATGCGCCAGGAAATGTGCGGTGGAATCGATCGAGGCGTCGACGCCGTGCTCGAAATTGGCGGCCGCATAAAGCTCGGTGCGGTTGCAGGTCGACAGGATGGCAGCTTCATCCGACATGCTCACTGCATTGCCGCCGCTGAACCAGGCGCGCGCCGCCATCACCGCCTGACCGATCTGGTCAGCCGGGAAAGCCACCTTTTCGCGCAGGGAAACGGGCGCGGTGGTGTGGTTGAGTCCGACGGTTAGCAGGTGCATGGATGCGGTTGGCAGCAGGGTTGGCAACGAACTGGGGCAATATTGTTAACCCAAGATTATACTCTTTGTAGCCAAGGAGGAAATTCCAGCTTGGCTGACACCGGCCGCAGCTCAGGTGAGGGCTGGCAAAGTTACAATAAAAGTGCTGCCTTCGCCTAACGTGCTTTCCAGCGAGATCTCGCCGAAATGCCGTTCCACCACGGTTTTGACGAACACCAGGCCGAGGCCGGTGCCGTCCGAATGCGGCTGGCCCGGGGCGCTGACGCGTTGGTAGCGCTGGAACAGCCTGGCCTGGTCATGCGGGGCAATGCCAAAACCATGGTCGGCGATGCGGCAGACTACCTGCGGCAGCAATTTCACGTATTTCAGGCGCAAGGTGCAGGTAATCCGGGTATCCGGCAGGCTGTAGCTGATGGCGTTGGAAATCAGGTTGCACAGTGCGCGCGCCATCAGCGATCGATCGATGTTGGTCAGGAATTCCTGGCCTTCGATATCCGTGATCAGCTCGATCTTCTTGTTGTTGGCGAGGCTCCACATTTCATCGACGGCGTCATACAGCACGTCCTGGAAATCCACTTCTTCCAGCCGGTATTCGGATGATTCGGCGCGCGCCAGCTGGACAAAGTTGTCCGCCAGCCCCAATGTCTTGCGCGCCGCCTGTTCCAGCCGCGCGAAAAATTCCTTCTGCGGCAGCGCCGAGGACGGGTTGCCTTGCAGTTCGAGCAGAGCCAGGATCGAGGCTTGCGGCGCCCGCATGTCGTGCGACAGGAAGCGCAGGGTTTCATCCCGGCTGCGTTCGGCGGCGCGGATGATGGTGATGTCGACGATGCTGACGATCCAGCCGGTCAGCACCTGATGCGCGGAGTGGCAGGGGCCGCTCTTGATCAGCAGGTCGCGCCCTTGCTGGTCTTGCACCGTGGTGCCGCTGGTGAGGGTGGCTACATGCTCGAGATCGATCAGGTCCCACCAGCTGAAGACGTGGCCGGCCGCGGTATTGCCGGCCTGCGGCGTGCTCATGTTGGAGAACAGGTAGGGCAGCAGCGCACCGTCGATATTCCGTATGCCGGCGGCGGCGAAATAATCCCGTGCAAACTGGTTCGACACCAGCACATGGCCGTCGATGGTGGTGATCAGGGTAGCGTCCGGCAGGCTGTTCACGCTATCGGAAATGAACTGGCGCAAATCGCGCACCCGTCGCGCCGCGACCCGCATGGCGTTGATGCGTTGCTCGAGCAAATCTTCCACTTGCTGCGGCGCCGGTTCCGTATTTACTTCAGGGAGCAGATGCGGCTCCTGGTCCAGCAGCATGAACTCTTGCCCGAGATAGGAAATCGCCGATTCGAGGCGGATCCAGTTCCATATGGGATGAGCGATGGCGAGCGCGATCAAGGCTGCGGTCGGGGCAATCCAGATTCCCAGCGTCAGCAGCAAATAGCTGGCAGCCATCGTCAGCAGCATCAGGGTGGCGGTGATCAGCAAGGAGATGCGCGGTGTCCACAGCAGGTAGCTGGAGAGCGCGATCAGGACCGGGACGATGCTGAACAGCGCGGTCTGCAGCGGGCGGGCGATGCTGATCGATTTGTGGTCGAGCAGGCCGGCCAGGATGTTGGCGTTGATCTCGATGCCAGGCATGACGCCGGAGGTGCCCGAAACCGGCGTCGGGAAAGTATCCGCCATGCCGAGCGCAGTGGCGCCGATCAATACATATTTGCCGGTGAAAAACTGGTCCGGCACGTCGCCGCGCAATACCGAGGCGTACGGCACGGAACGGAAATGGCCGCTGCCGCCGGCGAACGGGATCTGGACCTGGTAATCGCGCTGCCAGCTGTCCGTCTTGTGCGGGCCGGGCTCAACCGGCGTCTCGCTTAACCGCGCACCTGGCAGGTTGCCATTGGCATCGGTGATCCTTTGGCCGGCGACGCCGGCCAGCGCTACCGCAAAATGCGGCCACCATTGGTCGTCCTGGCCTTCTCGCAGGAAGACGCTGCGCACCACGCCGTCGGGATCGAGCTCGAGATGTATGTGGCCGACGTCGCGCGCGGCGTTGAGGAAATCCGGCGTCGGCGGCAGGGCTTTCAGGCCGGGGCCGGCGCTGGCGACGACGATCGGCAGCACCGTCAGCTTGCTGGCCGCAAGCGCCTTGGTCAGCGCGCGGTCATCGGCGCGCTGGCCGGGAGACTGTCCCTGTTCGGCTTCCGGCATGATCACGTCGAGCCCGATCGCCAGCGGATTGGCGTGCATGATCCGGTTCAGCAGTTTGGCGTGCAGGCTGCGTTCCCAGGGCCAGCGGCCCAGCTTGCTGATGCTGTAGTCGTCGATGGCGACGATGATGATGTCGTCGCGCGCCGGCCGTGAATCGGCTCGCATGAACTGGTCGTACAAGGTCCGGTCAAGGCGGCCGAGGCCGTTCACGTAGCCCATGCTGCCGGCCACGATCAGCATCAGGACGGTGATCGCCATCCATTGGCGAAACGCCACGCGTTTAATGAGCGGGATGACCTGCTTGATCATGAACAGTCGGCTTGAGGATGCATGGTCGTGGCAGGCTTAATATCCGGTCTGGGTCTGGCCGCCGACATTGAGCAAGGGCGAACCGTCGCCGGTGACCCAGCGGCTGCCGATGTACACTTTTTGCGAGGGTGAAAAGGGACCGATGTAACCGTCGGCATCGATCGCCTTGATGCGGATGAAATAAGTGCCGCTGTCCGGACGCGGGACGACGATCTCCGGCGTCGCCGTGGTTTGTGTCAGCAGCAATGCCGAGTAGCCGGCGTCGCGGCCGATTTCAACCACGAAGGTTTGTCCCGGCTCTGCGCTCCAGCGGAATGACAGGTCGCCGTCGACCGCATCGGCTATCTTGGGAACCTGCAGCGCCGGCAGCAGGTTGAAGCGCTGCGGATCGCCGTAAGGCCCTTGGTCGCTGCCCTTGCCTTGCTCGACGATGGTCGCCACGCGCCAGAAGTAAGTGCCCAGCGCCAGTTTGCCGGCATTGAATTGCGGCCCAACCACGGCTGGCTGGTCAAGCACCAGCTGCTTGAATCCGGCATCGCTGGCGACTTGCAGATGGTAGGCCTGCGCGTTGCCGACTTCGGCCCAGCTGAACATCACATCGTCGGCGCGCGATTTGTTCTTGGGTTCAATCGAGATAGGCGGTTCGGGCCGGGCCTTTAATGTAAACGCGGTGATGTGCGGGATCCCTTGCAGGCCGCTCTGGTCGAGCGCGGTGATGCGGACGAAATACTTGCCATCCTCAAGCCCGTTGAGCTTGAGTTCGGTGTTGTCCGATTCGGCCTCGCTGACGATATTGCGCGTATCGGCATCCGTGGCGATTTGCGCGCGATAGCCGCGCGCCCCAACCACCGGGCTGACGCTGAAGCGCACCGTGGGCCGTTCCTGCAGCTGCGGACCGCCATTGAGCTGCGGCGCCGGCAACAGCGCGACCGCCTTGCCGACTCCTTTGGCGTTGGTGACGTTACCTTGTCCTGGATGCAGGGTCAGCGCCGGCGCCTGGTTTTTCTTCGCCACCGCGACACCGCCGCTCAACACTTCGGTCATGACCCTGTCGCCGACCAGGTCGACCCGGAAATCGGTGCCGCGCACGCCGGCCACCGCCAGCGGCGAATGGACTTCGAAACGGCCTTTGTTCTTGTCCAGCGGCGAGACCTTGGATTCGACCCGGCCTTTCAGCAGCGTGATTTCAGTGCGCGGGCTGTTGGTATACCGTGCAGTGCGCAGCTTGCTCAGTTTTACCTGGCTGTTGGACGGCAGGGCGACATGCGATTGATCAGGCAGGGTGAGCGACAGGAAGCTGTTGCTGCCGGTATTGATGATGGCGCCTTCGCTCAATGTGGTGCCGATGTTGATTTCGATCGGCTTGCCATCCGCGGCGACAGCGTCGATATTGCCGGACATGGCTGCTACCTGGGCCGTGCTCGGATCGTCCGGCAGCAGCGCCACGGGAATGATGATGGCGGTGCCGACCGGGATCGTGCGGTCATTGTCGATGTGGTTGAGTTTCGCCAGCTGCACCCAGTTGTTCTTGCTGGAAGTCAGCTGTGCGGCGATCACGCCCAGGGTGTCGCCAAGCTGCGCGCGATAGGTAATCGTCGCTGCACCCACCTGCAGCGCGGCCGGATCCAGCGCCGGCGGGGCAGCAAACAGCGGCGACCCTGCAAGGCAGAGCGCCAGGAAAGCCATTTTGGTGAGTGTGGTGCGCATATCTGTCTATCAGCGCAACCGAAACGCGCCTTATCCTGTGAGTTGTTCTAGTCGATAACCGTAGCTATAAACCGGAGCCAGTCGATAGCCGTTTTCTGGTCGTAATTGTAACTTACTCCGCACCCGCGAGACGTGGGTATCCATGGTACGGGAAGGAATGTCGACGTCGCGCGACCAGACTGCTTCCAGGATATAGGCGCGCGATAGAGGGCGGCCCAGGTTGCGAAAAAACAACAGCGCCAGGTCGAATTCCTTTTGCGTGATCTCGATCGGCTTGCCGGCCAGGGTCAGGCGGCCCGAGCGCGTTTCAAACAGGTAATCGTTAAATACGATCTGTTCGCTCGAATTCTGGATCGGATAGGCGCGCCGCAGCAAGGCTTGCACGCGCGCCACCAGTTCGCTGCGGCGGATCGGCTTGATCATGTAGTCATCGGCGCCGGCGGCCAGGCCTTCGACAATGTCATCCTCGCCGGAACGGCTGGTGATGAACAGCACCGGAATGGTTTTGGGAAGTTTGTCTCTCACCCAGCGCAACACCTCCGGGCCGCTGAGATCAGGAACCTGCCAATCCAGGACCAGCATGTCGTAGCTTTCCCGACGCAGCTGGTTCAGTATTTCTTTGCCGCTCTGGAATGGATGGCAGATATGCCCACTGGATGTGAGCACCTGGCAAACTAGATCGGTTTGACTGGGGTCGTCATCAAGGACAGCAATTCTCATATTTTATATATGTTAGGTGATTTCAGCGCTGGAGGCCGGCATCGGTGTTGTGGCGAATACAAGGAGTATATTAATCTTATTGCTACATTGCTGTAGATAAATATTCTATATATTTCCAGTGTCTTTCAATTGCCACAAAAAATAAATAATTCAGCGGTGCCGGATGCTTTTGGCAAAGCCGATGCCAACAATTTAACCGAAGCGGTATTTGTTTGGCGATATATGCAATCGTCATACAGTGTATGACGGGATTTGTAAAATTCCACCAGCGATGTTGAATAACGAGAATCTGCCCCAGGCCATCGATCCTGGCTGGTCATTGCGCGGATTGCCGCCAGCGCGGCATTGCGCCGAATTCAGCTTTTGCCTGCCGTATCGGCTTATGCGTCTGGCAGCACCACGTTCACGTCCAGCACTTCCAGATTTCCCTGGCGATCCAGGGAAATCTTGATGTCGTCGGCGTTCACCTTGGTGTATTTCGAAATCACTTCGATCAGTTCTTTGTGCAAGGCCGGCAGGAAGTCATGGCCCTGGCGGCCATTCCGTTCGCGCGCAATGATGATTTGCAGGCGTTCCTTGGCCGCAGACGCCGTTTTAGGCTTGCTGGTAAACAAGAACGAGAGCAATGCCATGTTATTTCCCTCCAAAGATGCGGTGCAGGAAACCCGGTTTTTCATAGGAGGTAAACCGCAGGGTGACGTCTTCGCCGAGGAAGCGCGAGACGACGTCTTCGTAGGCAAGGGCGACATCGCTGCCCTTGATGTGGATCGCCGGATTGCCCTGGTTGGAGGCGTGCAGCACCGATTCCGATTCAGGAATGATGCCGATCAGCGGAATCCGCAGAATATCCTGAACGTCGGTATACGACAGCATTTCACCGGCTTCGACGCGCTTGGCCGAATAACGGGTGATCAGCAGATGTTCCTTGACCGGTTCGCCGCCGTTCTGCGCGCGCCGCGATTTTGCCTGGATGATGCCGAGGATGCGGTCGGAGTCGCGCACCGACGATACTTCAGGGTTGGTGACGACGATCGCTTCATCGGCAAACGTCAACGCCATCACGGCGCCGCGTTCGATGCCGGCCGGCGAATCGCAAATGATGTATTCGAAGTCCATCTTGACCAGGTCGTTAAGAACGGTCTCCACGCCTTCTTCGGTCAGCGCATCTTTGTCGCGGGTTTGCGAAGCCGGCAAGATGAACAGGTTTTCGCAATGCTTGTCCTTGATCAGGGCCTGGGTCAAGGTGGCTTCCTTGTTGACCACGTTGATCAGATCGTACACCACGCGCCGTTCACAGCCCATGATCAGATCCAGGTTGCGCAGGCCGACGTCAAAGTCGAGCACAGCCGTTTTGTGGCCGCGCATGGCCAGACCCGATGCAAAACTGGCGCTGGAGGTGGTCTTGCCAACGCCGCCTTTGCCGGACGTAACAACGATGATTTTTGCCACGAAGAGCTCCTTTATGCATTGCGGGACAGAGTGCAAGGGCCACCATAACGTGGCGAATTACATTTTCCGTGCGACTCTGTCCTCAACTGACTAGATAAAAAGTTACAAGATCCTAGATTCGATTAATTACGGCTCGCGGAATTGAGCGATAGTACGTCAATCCGGTCGCCGCTCAGGCGGATTTGTGCCGGCTGGCCTTTTTGTTCCGGCGGCAAGCCATTCTCGAAAGTGCGGTAGACGCCGGCGATGGACACCAGTTCGGCCTCCATGCTGGCGGCAAAGATGCGCGCCGAAGTATCGCCGCTGGCGCCGGCCAGCGCCCGTCCGCGCAGCGGCGCGTAGACATGGATGCTGCCGTCGGCAATGATTTCGGCGCCATTGTTGACGGTGGCGGTGATGACCAGGTCGGCGTCGCGCGCATAAATCCGCTGCCCGGCGCGTATCGGCGTATCGATGATCATGGTGCTGGCGGCTGCCCTGGGAGGCGGCGCGGCAACCGGTGCGGCTGGCGGCGGAGCGGCGGCCGCAGGCTCCTGGCGGGCGGCAACGACATGATCGATGCTCAGGCCGCTGGCGACGATGCCGGCTTCCATTTCCGCCGGGGCATTGCGTACGGCAACTGCGTTCAGGCGATATTTTTTCAGTAGCTCTATCAGTTGCGGCCAGTCTATGGGCGAGCGGTCCGGCCCCAGTGCGGCAACATCGATGACGGCAAATTCGTTGTCAAAGAAATCGGCGCTGCCGCCGGTCATTTCCTGCAAAGCGGCTTCCAGCGCCATCGGATCTGAATCATGCAAGATGGCGGATACGGCCACCACGGTAGCAATTTTTATTTCAATCGGCTTGCGGGATTTGTTTTTGAGCATAAAGCAGTGAGGTGTATGGGCAACCAAGGCGGAAAGTGCTGACGGATTGGCTTATAGAGCGTTTAGGCGGCAATTGGTTCGCTTATTAGTCTGCTTAAAGGTGTATAAAATATTGTCTTGTTTTGCGATCTTACCAAATCTCGGGAGAAGATCACGAAAAAAGCATTGCCCGCCTGTTGTTCTTCCATGCCGCCGTGCCCGGCCTGCGCCGCGGATTCCCACGCTTTGCTGAGCGCCGGAAATGCAAAAAGGGCTTAGCCGAAGCTAAGCCCTTTTTCTGTTTTTGGTGGCCCGGGGCGGAATCGAACCACCGACACAAGGATTTTCAATCCTCTGCTCTACCGACTGAGCTACCAGGCCAAGGGACAGGAGTATAGCAAAACATTTTCGATCCGCAAAGCCCCTTGTTGAATCTTCTTGAAAAAACTTTGCGTTGTTCAATTTGTGGGCGGCAACATCATGCTCGATCAGTGGGAAACCATATTTAACGGGGCCTGCAGGGCTTTGCAAGCGTAGTCGCTATAATGGCGAAATGAAAGATATCGCATCAATCTCGAAAAATACCGGCGCCGCGCCGACGGCGAAATACGATATTTGCATCGTGGGCAATGGCGCTGTCGGCAAGGCAGCGGCGCTGGCCTTGGCGCAAGCGGGCTTGCGCGTTGCATTGCTGGGAATGCCGGCGCCGTCCGCATCAGCCGCGGCGCCCGATGCCTGGGACACGCGCGTGTACGCGCTGAACCATGTGGCGCGCAGCTTGCTGTCGACAGTCAAGGTGTGGGATGCCCTGGATCCGGCGCGAATAAGCGCGGTGGAGGGGATGGCGATCAAAGGCGGCACGGATAGCGCGGCTGGCAACCTGGCGTTTGACGCCTACAATGCGCGCGTCGATGCGCTGGCCTGGATTGTCGAAGACAGCAACCTGAACCAAGCGCTGGACGCGGCGCTGAAATTTTCCCCGAATGTGCATCTGCTCAGCGGCCGCGCCAAGGCGCTGCAAGTGGATGCGGACACAGTGTCCCTGCAGCTGGAATCGGGCGAGGCCATCAGCTCTGCCCTGGTTGTCGGCGCCGACGGCGCGCAATCCTGGGTGCGCAGCCAGTGCCAGATCGGGATCGATTACCGTTCGTACAAACAGCGCGGGGTGGTCGCCAATTTTGCATGCGAGCGGCCGCATCACGGTGTTGCTTATCAATGGTTTACCGAAACAGAAGGGATCGTTGCCTTGCTGCCTTTGCCCGGGCAGCGGATATCCCTGGTCTGGTCGGCGCCGGAGGCCCTGGCGCTTGAACTGTTGGATGAACCTTTGTCAGAACTGGCCGCACGCCTGACCTCGCTGGCCGGCGACAAGCTGGGCCAATTGCTGCCGCTGCAGCCGGAGCTGGTGCAGGCATTTCCATTGTCCTTGCTCAAAACCCATTCGATGGTGGCGCCGCGCGTCGCCCTGGTCGGGGATGCCGGCCACGTGGTGCATCCATTGGCGGGGCATGGCATGAACCTGGGTTTCGGCGATGTCGCCGCTCTGGTCCAGGTGCTGGCCGAGCGCGGCGGCCATCGCGATTGCGGCGATGCCGGCGTGCTGGCGCGTTATGCGCGCGCGCGCAAAGAAGAAATACTCTTGATGCAGGTGATGACCGATGGATTGGAGCGGCTGTTCGGCTTCGATTTCGGGCCGTTGCGTTTGCTGCGCAATACCGGGTTGAACTTGCTGGATAAAGTGCCGGTCTTAAAAAGACAATTGATGGCCCACGCCTTGGGTCGGACAGCTGATAAAGAATAACTGGAACAACGATGAAAAAAACAAGCGTGATGTTGGTGGCTTTGCTGGGACTGTGGGTAGGCGCCGCCGGCGCCGAGACTCCCCAGGAAAGCGCGGTCAAGAAGCTGATAGAGCCGCGCCTGGGAGATAACGTCAAGGTTGATGAAGTAACCAAGACTCCTTATTCCGGCTTGTTTGAAGTGCGTGTCGGCAACGATATCTTTTATACCGACGCCGCTGCCAAGTACGTGTTCGTCGGCCGCATCATGGACGCGCAGACCTCGCGCGACTTTACCAGCGAGCGGGTAAATGAACTGAGCAAGGTCAAGTTCTCGGACTTGCCGCTGGACCTGGCCATGAAAAAGGTCAAGGGCAATGGCAAGCGCGTGATCGCAGTGTTCGAAGATCCCAACTGCGGCTATTGCAAGCGCTTCCACAAGACTACCTTGCAGGAAGTCGACAACGTTACCGTGTATACCTTCTTGTATAACATCCTGGCGGACGATTCCGCGGTGAAGGCCCGCAATGTCTGGTGCAGCACCGACCGCAACAAGGCCTGGACCGACCTGATGGTTGACGGCAAGGCCGCCACCGCCGCGCCGGCAGCCTGCCAGGCGCCGAACGACAAGGTATTGGCGCTCGGCCAGAAGCTGAACGTGACCGGCACGCCGACGATCATCTTCGCCGACGGCTCCCGCACGCCAGGCTGGATCGATGCGAAAACCATGGAAGCCAAATTCAGTACGTTGAAATGAACCAGGCGCCTGCCATCCGGCGGGCGCGACTTTTTTCCTAGCCTGCCATGAGTGGTCGACCATATAGCGGACAAATCATCGGCCTGCTGCTGGCTGCCGGCCGCGGCCGGCGTTTCGATCCCAGCGGTGTGCGCAGCAAATTGCTGCAATCGTTGCCGACCGCTGCGGGTCAGACGGTGCTGGCGACGGCTGCCGGCAATCTGGCGGCGGCGCTGCCGACATGTGTCGTCTTGCGTAGCGACGCGCCGGATCTGGCCGCACAGGTTGCCGGCTATGCCTGGGTGCCATGCGCAAGCGCGGATGACGGCATGGCGGCGTCGCTGGTGTGCGGCCTGGAACAGACCGCGGACGCCGCCGGCTGGGTAATCGCCCTGGCCGACATGCCCTATGTGCAGGCAGCAACCATCCAGGCCCTGGCATCGGCATTGCGCCAAGGCGCCGACATCGCGGTGCCGACCTATCTCGGCCGGCGCGGCAATCCGGTCGGGTTCAGCCGCAAGCATTTGCCGCAGTTGCTGGACTTGCAGGGCGACCAGGGTGCGCGCGGCTTGTTGCAATCGTGCCCTGTCGTCGAAGTGGCGGTGGACGATCCCGGCATCCACCAGGACATCGATACCGTCGCCGATATACGACAATCCCCGGCCTGAAGCCCGCAATCCGCCGCTCTTTTCAACGCCAGGCGACCGAGGCCGGACCTATCATGCGCAATCCCGCTACACTATCGTCTTTTTGCGCCGCCAGCGCTGTCCTCCCTGACGAAGTCACCAGATGAATCCACATTTCCTGAACAAACGTATTATTCATTTACTCGGTTATGCCGGATTGATTCCGTTCGTGCTGCTGACGCTGGCATGCTGGCTGGTCAGCACCGACTGGCTGCGCGATTTCATTCGCGGGCAGCTGGCTTATGGCATCGCCGCCTTGTCTTTTCTCGGCGGGATCCACTGGGGCGCGGTGGTGCTGCGGGCCGACCTGTCGGCCGACCAGACAAAGAAAGCCTTGGTCTGGGGCGTGGCGCCGACCAGCATCGCCTGGTTCTCGACCATGGCCGGCGGTTTCGGCTTCGCTTTGCTGATTGCCGGGTTCATCGCCGCTTACCAGGCCGACAAGCGCTTGTTCCCATGGTACGGCTTGCCGGCCTGGTTTATTGAATTGCGTTTCAGATTGACATGTGTGGCGGTGGCGGCGCTGATGCTGACCGTGATTGCCGGGAATGTCCGAGGATAAATGATGAAGAAAAATACTGCAAAGCCAGGCGCCAAGCCGTCAAGCGCCAAGTCCGCCCGCGGCGGCCTAAGCTACAGCATCGTCGCAGCCGATCCTGCCGCCCACCTGTTCGCCGTTACCCTGAGCATTGCCGAGCCGGCCGCGGTGGGGCAGATCGTCGCCTTGCCGGCCTGGATCCCTGGCAGCTACATGATCCGCGAATTCGCTCGCAATATCGTACAGATCCGCGCCGAGTCGAACGGCCGCAAGATCGCTCTCAAGAAACTCGACAAGCACTCCTGGCAAGCGGCGCCATGCGACGGGCCGCTGACCTTGCACTACCAGGTGTACGCATGGGATCTGTCGGTGCGCACCGCACACCTGGACCAGACCCACGGTTTCTTCAACGGCACCAGCGTATTCCTGCGCGCTGTCGGCCAGGAACATGCGCCGCATATCGTGGATATCCAGCGTCCGCAAGGCGACACCTATGAAGCGTGGCGCATCGCCACCGCACTGCCGACGCTGAAAGCCAAGCGTGGCTCTTTCGGCAGCTATGTCGCCGCCAACTACGACGAGCTGATCGATCATCCGGTTGAAATGGGTACCTTCCAGCTGGCGACTTTCAAAGCGCACGGCGTGCCGCACGAAATTGCGATTACCGGCAATGTGCCGAACCTAGACCTGGCACGCTTGAGCGCCGACCTGAAAAGGATCTGTGAAACCCAGATCAGCTTCTTCGAACCGGCCGGCAGCAAGTTTGCCAAGCGCGCACCGATGCAGCGCTATGTATTCCTGACGCTGGCGGTGGGAGACGGTTATGGCGGCCTTGAGCATCGCGCTTCCACCGCACTGATTTGCGCGCGCGCCGATTTGCCGGTCAAGGGACAGGCGGAAATGAGCGATGGTTACCGCACCTTCCTTGGCCTCTGCAGCCATGAATATTTCCATACCTGGAACGTCAAGCGCATCAAGCCGGCAGCGTTTGCTCCCTACGACCTGCAGGTCGAAAACTACACGCCATTGCTGTGGCTGTTCGAAGGTTTCACCAGCTATTACGACGACCTGATGCTGCTGCGCAGCGGCCTGATTGACCAGCCCGCCTATTTCAAGCTGATTGAAAAAACCATCAACGGCGTGCTGCTCGGCAGCGGCCGGCATAAGCAAAGCGTGGCCGAATCCAGCTTTGATGCCTGGGTCAAATATTATCGCCAGGATGAAAACGCGCCAAACGCGATTGTCAGCTATTACACCAAGGGCTCGCTGGTGGCGCTGGCGCTGGACCTGACGATCCGTAGCGAAACCAAGGGCCGCAAATCGCTGGACGACGTGATGCGCGCCCTGTGGCAAAAATACGGCCGCGATTTTTATGCCGACAATGCATTGAGCGGCCGCGGCGTCAGCGAGAGCGCGGTCGAAGCCTTGTTCGATGAAGTGACCGGCCTCAAGCTGAAGCGTTTCTTCGATCGTTATGTGCGTGCAACCGATGATCTGCCGCTGGCGAAATTGCTGGCGCCGACCGGCGTCGTGCTGGCCGACAGCCGCAAGCCGGGCAAACCGTCGCTGGGCGTGCGGACCGCGCGCAATGGCGGCGACACCAGGCTGGCGAACGTCTACGAAGGCGGCGCCGCGCATCGCGCCGGGTTGTCGGCGGGCGACTTGCTGGTGGCGATTGAAGGCATCCGGGTGAGCAATAACCTTGAGGCGCTGCTGGCGCGCTACCGGGTTGGCGATAGCGTCGTCATCCATGCTTTCCGGCGCGATGAACTGATGACGTTCAAGGTCAGGCTGCTGGCCGACAGCACGCCGCAGGTCGGCTTGAAGGTGGAGGCAAAACCAGCGCTGGTGCCGGCATTGCGCACCGCCTGGCTGGCAGGGCGCAGCGGTCGTTAAGCGTTATATCTGATGGGAAAAAGAAGGCCGGAGCTGTTTGTCCGGCCTTTTTTTTAATCGGCTTTCAAGCCATTCCAGCGCGGTGTCAGCGTGTGCTGCACAGCGAACAGGTCCAGCACGCGTCCCAGCGTATGGTCGACCATTTCCGCAATGCTTTGCGGCCGGTGGTAAAAGCCAGGCAGAGGCGGGAAGATGATGCCGCCCATTTCAGTGACGCTGGTCATGTTGCGCAGATGCGCCAGGTTGAAAGGCGTTTCGCGCACCATCAGGACCAGCCGCCGGCGCTCCTTGAGGACAACATCGGCGGCGCGCGTGATCAGGTTGTCGGACAGGCCGTTGGCGACCGACGCCAGGGTTTTCATCGAACAGGGCGCGATGATCATGCCGTCCGATTGAAATGAGCCGCTGGCGATGGCTGCGCCGATATCGCGCACATTGTGCACCACGTGCGCCAGCGCCTCGACTTGCTTACGCCGCATCTCCAATTCCTGGTGCAGGTTCAGCACGCCGGCATCGGAAATCATCAGATGGGTTTCGACGCCGGGCATCTCGCGCAGCAACTGCAGCAGCCGCACGCCGTAAATCACGCCGGTGGCGCCGGTGATGCCGACAATCAGGCGGCGCGGCGGCTGGCTGGCGTCTGCGGCTGGGCGGCTGGACGAGACCACGTAGGGTCTCAGGCCTTCAGCAAGGTTTGCAGTTCGCCGGACTCGAACATCTCGTTCATGATGTCGGAGCCGCCGATGAATTCGCCGTTGACATAGAGCTGCGGAATGGTCGGCCAGCTGGAATAGTCCTTTATGCCTTGGCGCACGGTCGGGTCTTCCAGCACGTTGACGGTGACGATGTTTTCAGCGCCGCTGGTCTTCAACAGCTGGATGGCGCGGCCGGAAAATCCGCATTGGGGGAATTGCGCGGTTCCTTTCATGAACAGCACCACTGGGTTGCTGGTCACGGTTTCCTTGATCCACGCTTGTACATCGCTCATGGCAATACCTTAAAAAGTTTCAGAATACCGTCATTATATGAAAAAGGCTGTTGTGCTGCTGGCGAGTCTGCGGCGGCGGGTGGCTCCATGGCAATATTTGGCCGGGGTTGCCCGGCGGAAGTGCGGAACTGTGGTGAATTCCGCACTTGTCAAGAGATTTTGACGAAAGCGCCAAGTCCATGTACAATCTCAGGTTCTCCCGATTCCGCCCAGCGATTTCAAGCTTTTCCGTCGCTGAATATGGTGTTTTAGGAAAGAAATTTTTTTAATAGTCTTCAATCATTTCGATGAGGTTTCATATGTACGCGGTCATAAAAACCGGTGGCAAACAATATAAGATTGTTGCCGGCGAAAAACTCAAAATAGAACAGATACCTGCAGACATTGGCACCGAACTCACTATTGATCAAGTGCTCGCAGTTGGCGCTGGTGACACCATTAAGTTTGGTGCACCGTTGGTCGAAGGTGCTACGGTGTCGGTTAAGGTATTGGCGCAAGGTCGCCACGATAAAGTCAAGATCTTCAAAATGCGTCGTCGTAAGCATTATCAGAAGCATCAAGGCCATCGTCAAAATTACACCGAAATTCAAATCGTTTCGATCAACGCTTGATTGCGTCGGTTGACTTAACCAGATACCAGGAGTTTTAAATGGCACATAAAAAAGGCGGCGGCACTACGCGCAACGGCCGTGACTCAGAGTCAAAGCGACTTGGCGTCAAGGTCTACGGTGGCCAGGCGATCAACGCCGGCGGCATCATCATTCGTCAACGCGGCACCAAGACGCATCCAGGCGAAAATGTCGGCATGGGCAAGGATCACACCCTGTTCGCACTGATCGACGGCAAAGTACAATTCGTAACCAAGGGCGCTACCCAGCGTAACTACGTTACTGTCGTAGCAGCTTAAGTTTCTGTAAGCGTCGACACAGGCAAGGCGTCAGCCTTGTTGCGAAAGGCTCTGCCGCTGGTGGAGCCTTTTTAGTTTCTGGTCGTAAAACACTGTTCAGGCAAGCCGGAGCATGCAGCGTGTTTACTCCGCCGGCGATGGCTTATGCCTGAAGCAATGGCATTCTTGCAATGCAGGCTCGGACCTGGGCTGCAACGATGGCCAAAAATCGGTAAAGTTACCTGTGTCTTTCAATAAGAATTTAACCTCCAACCTCATTAGGACCTTCGAATGAAGTTTATAGATGAAGCAAAAATCGAAGTCATTGCCGGCGATGGCGGCAATGGGGTTGCGAGTTTTTGCCGTGAAAAATTCCGCCCGTTCGGCGGCCCTGACGGTGGCGACGGCGGCGTAGGCGGCAGTATCTGGGCCGTGGCCGACCGCAACATCAACACGCTGGTCGATTACCGTTTCTCCAAGATGCACCGGGCTGGCCGCGGCGAAAACGGCCGTGGCTCGGATTGCTACGGCAAGGGCGCCGACGATATCAAGCTGCGCATGCCGGTCGGCACGCTGATCGTCGACGTCAACACCGGCGAAGCGATCGCCGACCTGACCGATCACGGCCAGGAAGTCTTGCTGGCCAAGGGCGGCGAGGGCGGCTGGGGCAATATCCATTTCAAATCCTCGACCAACCGCGCGCCGCGCCAGAAAAGCGACGGCAAGGAAGGCGAACGCCGCGAATTGCGGCTGGAGCTCAAGGTGCTGGCCGATGTCGGCCTGCTGGGGCAGCCGAATGCCGGCAAATCGACTTTCATCACCGCGGTGTCGAATGCCCGTCCGAAGATCGCCGATTACCCGTTTACCACGCTGCATCCGAATCTCGGTGTAGTCCGCGTCAGCCACGAGAAAAGCTTCGTGATCGCCGACATCCCGGGCCTGATCGAAGGCGCGGCGGAAGGCGCGGGGCTGGGCATCCAGTTCCTGAAGCATTTGCAGCGTACCGGCTTGCTGCTGCACATCGTCGACCTGGCGCCGTTCGAAGACACGGTTGATCCGGTCAAGGAAGCCAAGGCGATCGTCAAGGAACTGAAGAAATACGATCAGTCGCTGTTCGACAAGCCGCGCTGGCTGGTGCTCAACAAGATCGACGTGATCCCGGAAGGCGAACGCGTCAAGCGCGTCAAGGACTTCATCAAGCGTTTCGGCTGGAAAGGCCCGGTATTCGAGATTTCCGCGCTGAACCGCGACGGCTGTCCAGAACTGGTGACGGAAATCTACGGCTACCTGGCCGAGAAACGCCAGCAGGAAACCCGCTCGGAAGAAACGCATATGGTGGTGGAAGCGCAATCCATCCTGTCCATCGATCCGGACGATCCTCGCTTCAAGATACTCGACTAAGCAAGTATCCGGCACCGGTGGCTGAGGGGAAATCGATCCCTCTCGCCATCGGTCTATTTTTTTCCCGCCACCTTGTGCCTTCAACCGCCGAGGCACGATAGATAAAAATATGAATTCCGTCATTCAAAAAGCCAAGCGCATCATTATCAAAGTCGGATCTTCCCTGGTAACCAATGACGGCAAGGGGCTGGATGCCGGCGCCATCGCCAAATGGGCGGCCCAGATCGCCGAGTTGCGGGCGATGGGCAAGGAAGTCGTGCTGGTCAGCTCCGGCGCTGTTGCCGAAGGCATGCAGCGCCTCGGTTTCGACAAGCGGCCGACCAGCATCGATGAATTGCAGGCGTGCGCCGCCGTCGGCCAGATGGGCCTGGCGCAGATCTATGAAACCAGCTTCCGCGCCCACAATATCCGCACCGCCCAGGTATTGCTGACGCACGCCGACCTGGCCGACCGCGAACGCTACCTGAACGCCCGCTCGACCTTGTTTACCCTGCTGCGCTTCGGCGTGGTGGCGATCATCAACGAGAACGACACCGTGGTCACCGATGAAATCAAGTTCGGCGACAACGACACCCTGGGCGCACTGGTCGCCAACCTGATCGAAGGCGACGCCCTGATCATCCTGACCGACCAGAAGGGCCTGTACACAGCCGATCCGCGCAAGGACCCGAATGCCGAATTCGTGCATGAAGCCAAAGCCGGCGATCCGGCGCTGGAAGTGATGGCGGGCGACGCCGGCAGCAGCATCGGCCGCGGCGGCATGATTACCAAGATCCTGGCCGCCAAGCGCGCCGCCACCTCGGGCGCCCACACAGTGATTGCCTGGGGCCGCGAAGACGCGGTGCTGACCAGGCTCGCCGGCGGCGAAGCCATCGGCACGCAATTGAATGCGCAGACCGCTCAACTCACCGCACGCAAGCAGTGGATGGCGGATCACTTGAAAACCGCCGGCAAGGTCGTGCTGGACGCCGGCGCGGTGCAGAAATTGCGCAACGAGGGCAAATCGCTGCTGCCGATCGGCGTAACCGCGGTGTCCGGCGAGTTCGGCCGCGGCGACGTCATTACCTGTACCGATATCGACGGCCACGCCATCGCGCGCGGCATCAGCAATTACACCAGCTCGGAAGCGCGCCGCATCATGCGCCATCCGTCAGCGGAGATCCAGTCTATCCTGGGTTTTGTCGAAGAATCGGAATTGATCCATCGGGACAACATGGTTCTGCTCTAAGCGGCAAGACCGGCACCCCGGATAAAAAAACGGCTCCGCAAATTGCAGGAGCCGTTTTTACATGCGGGCGGGCGGTCCGGTCAGCTACCTTGTTTGATCGGGCGATTGCTGCGCAGCCTGCTGCGTATATCCTCAACCTTGCCGGCGATCATGCCATCCTGGCAAAGAAAGTCTTTGGCCAGGGCCGCATGCTGGCGGTTTCCCGACAATTCGCTGATCTGCTTCCAGCCGCTCAGGCGCGCGCGCGACCAGTTGCCGTCTTTCTGGCCAAATGCATATGACTTGTTCTCATAGGTCTGGCAGCGAATCCCTTCGTAGCTGATGTTTTCAGCACCGCCCTGGCTCTTGCTGACTAACGTGTAGCGGACCACGCCGTCGCTGCCGGCCGATATCGAATTGACATCGATGAAGAAATTCATGGTGGCGGTCGGACTGACATAGAACGACACCAGGTTGGCCGCTTGCGGCTGCGGCGGGATTTCGGTCTTGATTTCTTGCCAGGATTTGCCGTCGTCGTAATCATCATCGGACATGCCTGAATTGCTGGAATTCGCACCGGTGCTGGGACTGAACAGATCGCCAGCGGCTTGCGCATGGGTTGCCGCACCCAGCAACAGCAGGCCGGCGGCAAGTAGCTGCGATATCTTGTTTGTAACGGAAGGACGAAAGGCAAAAGCCATAAAGATGCTCACTTCTTTTCGGGTTCGGCACAGGCCGGAGGGGATTGAGTCGATGCGCGCGGCCCATGGCCGGTACGCAGGTGACGGGCGTGATGCGGGGCATTTTGCAGCGGGCGCGTCAGGAAACGTGATAATTCTTGCAAGGCGCGCTGGTAGACATCCCTTTTGAATTCGATCACGACATCCAGCGGCACCCAGTAATCATGCCAGCGCCAGGCGTCGAATTCCGGGTGTTCGGTGAGGCGCAGGTTGACGTCGCAGTCGCGTCCCACCATGCGGAGCAGGAACCAGATCTGCTTCTGGCCGCGATAATGTCCACGCACGTCGCGCTTGATGAAATGATCAGGCACTTCGTAGCGCAGCCAGTCGCGGGTACGGCCGATGATCTTGACGTGTTCCGCCTTCAGCCCGATTTCTTCCTCGAGCTCGCGAAACATTGCCTGCTCCGGGGTTTCACCGTATTTGATACCGCCTTGTGGAAATTGCCACGAATGTTCACGCACGCGCTTGCCCCACCAGACTTCGTTCTGGGTGTTGAGCAAGATAATGCCGACGTTCGGGCGAAAGCCTTCACGGTCAAGCATGTTGTTACCTCAAAACTTTCTGCGGCGAGACGGCGCTACTGCGCATTTTGCTAGATATTCTGCTAGATTTCTTGCTTGCCGTCGTCATTGAGGAGCAGGTTCATGGAGCCGCCATGGCTAGGCGCAAGGCTCTGTCCTCGCCCGACTAGGCGCGCAATCTGTCCTTGCCGGTAACAACAATGGCCAGAACATCAATCAATTGTGCAAAGAGTAGGCGCATCAGCCAGCTAATCCTTTAAAATTGAGTTGATTATAACCCTCTCTTTTTAAAAAGAATTCATCGTTATGCGCGCCTCCCGTTTTTTTATCTCCACGCTCAAAGAAGCCCCATCCGACGCTGAAATCGTCAGCCACAAACTGATGATGCGCGCCGGCATGATCAAACGCATCAGTTCCGGCATATACACTTATATGCCGATGGGGCTGCGCGTGATCCGCAAGGTCGAGGGCATCGTGCGCGAGGAGATGAACCGTTCGGGGGCGGTGGAGCTGCTGATGCCTGTGGTGCAGCCGGCCGAACTGTGGCAGGAAACCGGGCGCTGGCAAAAATACGGCGCCGAACTGATGCGCGTCAAGGATCGCCACGGCCGGGACTTCGTCATCCAGCCGACCTCGGAAGAAGTGATTACTGACATCGCTCGTACCGAACTGCGCTCGTACCGCAAGCTGCCGGTGAACTTCTACCATATCCAGACCAAGTTCCGCGATGAACGCCGGCCGCGCTTCGGCCTGATGCGCGGGCGCGAATTCACGATGAAAGACGCGTATTCCTTTGACCGCGACCTGGATGGCCTGAAACAGTCCTACCAGATCATGTACGACGCCTACACGCGCATTTTCCAGCGCTTTGGCCTGCAGTTCCGCGCGGTGGCGGCCGACAACGGCGCCATCGGCGGCACCGGTTCGCATGAATTCCACGTCATCGCCGCTACCGGCGAGGATGCCATCGTGTATTGCCCGAATTCGGATTACGCCGCCAATATGGAAGCGGCCGAGTCCTTGCCCCTGTATCCGACCCGGGGCGCGGCGACCCAGGCGCTGACCAAGACGGCAACGCCGGGCAAGGCCAAATGCGAAGCGGTGGCGGAGCTGCTGCAACTGCCTTTGACGCAAACCATCAAGTCGATCGTGCTGACGGTTGAGAAGGAAGCAACAGACAAAGTGCCGGCAAGCAAGGTGGTCTGGCTGCTGATGCTGCGTGGCGACCATGAATTGAACGAAATCAAGGCCAACAAGATTCCTGGCCTGGCTGGTTATCGTTTTGCTACCGAACAGGAAATTGTCGAGTACTTCGGCACGCCGCCAGGCTACCTGGGCCCGGTCAATACAAAGAAACCGGTCACCGTAGTGGCGGACGTCACCGTGGCTAACATGCATGATTTTGTCAGCGGCGCCAACGAAGTCGATTTTCACTATACCGGCGTCAATTGGGGCCGCGACCTGCCTGAGCCGCTGGTGTTCGATATCCGTAACGTGGTCGAAGGCGATCCGTCGCCTGACGGCAAGGGCGCCCTGGCGATCCTACGCGGGATTGAAGTCGGCCACGTGTTCCAGCTGGGCACCGCCTATTCGGAAGCGATGAAAGCGACTTTCCTGGACGAGAACGGCAAGCCGCAATTGCTGCAGATGGGATGTTATGGGATTGGCATCACACGCATCCTGGGCGCCGCCATCGAACAGAATTTCGACGACAAAGGCATCGTCTGGCCGACCTCCATCGCACCGTTCGAAGTGGTCCTGTGCCCTATGGGTTATGACCGCAGCGAGGCAGTCAAGGCCGAGACCGACAAGCTGTACGACACCTTGCTGGCGGCCGGCGTCGACGTCATCCTGGACGACCGCGGCGAGCGCCCGGGTGCGATGTTCGCCGACTGGGAATTGATCGGGGTGCCGCATCGCGTGGTGATCGGCGACCGTGGCCTCAAGGACGGCCAGCTCGAATACCAGGGACGGCGCGATACCGAGGCGACCACGGTGCCGCTGGCAGACGTGGCGGCGTTCATCAAGGCCCGTCTAGTTTCCCAATAACAACAAAATCACGGCGCATTGGTTTTATGCGCCGTTTTCTTTGTATACTCACCGAAAAATAAAAGTATGTTTTGGGGAGTATCGATTGCGCTGGTCTCGTTGGCTTGGCTTGTTGCCCATATTGTTGCTGTTAGGCAGCATGGCGCACGCCGGAAATCAAAAAGAAGAAGAATTGGCGGACTCGGTACGTCTGGCGTTGTCACGCGCTATCAATGACGCTCGTCCGCCAAAACCCCAGTTTTCTGAAATCGACCAGCGCATCCAGTACTTGTACTGGCTGGGCGAGATGTCGGAGCGCCTCAAGAAGAAGCTGCCGGATGCGCAGGTGCGCATCGAATTCCTGGAAACCGCCTGGTATGAAGCCAAGCGCGCCGGGCTTGATCCTGGCATGGTGCTGGGCTTGATCCAGGTCGAGTCGGCATTCCGCAAGTATGCATTGTCCAGCGTCAGCGCCCACGGCTACATGCAGGTGATGCCGTTCTGGACCCGCGTGATCGGCGACGCCGACCGCAGCAAGCTGTTCAACATGCAGACCAACCTGCGTTACGGCTGTTCCATCCTGCGCATGTACATCGACATGGAACAAGGCAACCTTTATCTCGCCCTCGGCCGCTATAACGGCAGCCGCGGCCGTCCCGAGTATCCCAACGCCGTGCTGTCCGCGTGGAAACGCTGGGAATACAAGGACGACCTGCCTATTCATACGGTATCCGCACGCAAGTAGCCATTTCCCTTGTCGCCGGCACTGCCGGCGCGCGCAGTAAATATCCGGTTTTCCAATCCCTCTGATTTACCCTGCGTTGCACGGGTAAATCGCCCATGGCCGTCCCGTTTTCTGAAGATCTGCGCTTTCCGTCATCAGCATGTAATAACTTTTGGTTACAGTTGTTACACATTATTACAAATGATTGCATGTTTCTGATTGACAACACGGAGCGATGAATGAAATTACGTATTCTGATTGCCGCCGCCATGGGAGCGATGGCGCTGGCGGGGTGTAGCGGTTCTAGCAATCCATTGGTCGAGGCGCCGGTCGAGCGGCCTGAAGTCAAGGTTCCCGGCAAGAACGTCATCTTCTTTTTGGGCGATGGCATGGGGATCACCACCATGACCGCTGCACGCATCTACAAAGTTGGCGAAGAGGGCGACCTGACCATCGATACCCTGCCGGAAACCGGCTTCGTCACCACCTATTCCAACGATGCACAGGTAACCGACAGCGCGCCGTCAATGGCCGCCTACATGACCGGCATCAAGGCGAATAACGAAGTGATCTCGATGTCGGCCAATACCAGCGCCCGCGACGCCGGCGGCAAAAGTTATGTCAACGGTGCCGACAGCACCTGCCCGAGCGGCAACGGCACCCCGGCCGACACCTTGCTGGAAATCATGAAGGCCAAGGGTTACAGCACGGGCGTCGTGACGACCACCCGGATCACGCATGCGACGCCGGCCGCGACCTATTCGCATATTTGCCATCGCGACGGTGAAAACAATATCGCCGCCCAGCTCACGCCTAAGGGCGCCGGCTTCAACAGCAAGCTGAGCGACGGCGTCGACGTCATTTTCGGCGGCGGCCGCCGTCATTTCCTGCCGAAGGCCGACGCCGACAGCAAGCGCAGCGACAGCCGCGACCTGGTGGCGGAATTCAAGGCAGCCGGCTATACCTATGCCAGCAACTTTGCCGAATTCGACAAGATCGGCGCCGCGACGCCGAAAGTGGTCGGCCTGTTCCACAAGGACCACATGACTTACGACCTGGACCGCGATGCCGCCAAGGAACCGAGCCTGGCGCAGATGACAAGCAAATCGATAGACCTGCTGAGCAGCAAGAAGACCGGTTTTTTCCTGATGGTGGAGGGCGGCCGCATCGACCATGCATTGCACGCCACCAATGCCCGTCGCGCGCTGCAGGAAACCGTCGCTTTCGATGACGCGATCAAGGCCGCGCTGGACAAGATGCAGCAAGTCGATCCTGGTTTGAAAAACACCCTGGTGGTGGTCACTGCCGACCATGACCATTCGATCCTGCTGAACGGCTACGCCAAGCGCACCGGCAAGACCACCAGCAGCGAACCGGGCGTACTCGGTCTGGTGAAAAATGTCGCTACCGGCCAGCCCGAGCGCGACATCAACAACAACCCTTATACCGTGATCGGTTTCGGCAACGGCCCCAACCACCTGGCCGCGCGCGGCGCGTTGTCCGATATGCAGGTGGCCGACAAGGACTACATGCAAGAGTCGGTGGTCCCGACCGAAGCCGGCGGCGAAACCCACGGCGGCACCAATGTCTTCATCGGTGCGCAGGGCCTGGGCGCCGAGAATATCCGCGGCGTGCTCGACAACACCGAGGTGTTCGGCCTGGTGAAAAAGGCCGTCGGCCTGTGATGTTTCCAGCGAAATGAATTTGCCGAATATATACAAAGGTCAGAGATGAAAATGATGAAATCAGCCAATAAGCCAGCCAGCAAGCAATTCCAGCGCCGAATCCATCAATGCGCCGCACTGTGCGTGTTGTCGCCGCTGTCTTTGCTCTTCAGCGCAAACGTCATGGCGGCCGACGCCGCTGCCGCGAAAAACGTTATCTTCTTCCTGGGCGACGGCATGGGTCCCGTCACCGTGACAGCCGCGCGCATCTACGGCCACGGCGAAGCAGGCCGCCTGACCATGGAGACCCTGACCCGCACCGCGCGCGTCAAGACCTTCTCGCTGGATGCCCAGACCACCGACAGCGCGCCATCGATGGCGGCGTACATGACCGGCGTCAAGATGAAGAACGATGTGATCTCGATGTCTTCAGATACCAATGCTTTCGACGCCAGCGGCAAACCGTACCAGACCAAGGCCGATTCCACCTGCGTGGCCGGCAACGGCCAGCCGGTGCAGACCTTGCTGGAACTGGCCAAAGGAGCAGGCAAGGCGGTCGGCGCGGTCAGCACCACCCGCATCAGCCATGCGACTCCAGCCACGACTTATGCCCATGTCTGCAACCGCGACGCATACAACACCATCACCGAGCAGGCGACGCCGGGCGCGGCGCGTTACAACATGGCGCTCAAGGATGGCGTCGATGTCTTGCTGGGCGGCGGCTTGCGCCACTTCCTGCCGAAAAGCACGCCGGGCAGCCAGCGTAACGACGAACTCGACGCGCTGGGCATGTTCAAGGCGGCCGGTTATACCTACGTCGCTTCGGGCAGCGAACTGAAGAGCGTCAATCCGGCCGGCGTCAGCAAACTGCTGGGTTTGTTCAGCGCCAGCGACATGGATTACGAGTTGGACCGCGTCAAGAAAAACCTGAACCAGCCTAGCCTGGCCGAGATGACCGAAAAAGCCATCGGCGTGCTCAAGAAAAATCCGAAAGGTTATTTCCTGATGGTGGAAGGCGGCCGCATCGACCATGCATTGCACGGCACCAACGCCAAGCGTGCGCTGGAAGATACCCTGGCGTTTGACGCTGCGATCAAGAAGGCGCTGGAACTGGTCGATCTGAAAGATACCTTGATCGTGGTGACTGCCGACCATGACCACGCGATCGGTTTCAACGGCTATCCCAAGCGCGGCAATCCGATCCTGGGCAAGGTCGCCAACTACTACGATGGCAAGCTGGCCCTGGCTGCCGACGGCAAGCCTTACACCACGCTGGTGTTCGGCAACGGCAGCGCACCGCGCCGCCCGGAAGACGGCGACCTGACCAATGTCGACACGGAAGCCGACGACTACCTGCAGCAGGTCGGCGTACGCTTTGCCGGTTCGCCCGGTTCTGAAACGCATGGCGGCGGCGACGTGATGCTGTTTTCCGCCGGCGCCGGCAGCGGCAGTTTCAAGGGCACGTTTGAAAACATCAAGGTGTTCGGCAAAGTGAAGAACGCGCTTGGCCTGTAATGTTTTTTCTTGAGTGATGTTCAAGCCGCCATCCGGATTGGCAGATCCGGCGATGGCGGCATTTTTTTTTGGTGGAAAAATGGCTTTCTTGAAAAATTTGACGAGCGGCCTGAAGGCTTCGATAAGCGCGCTGGCGTTGTTGTCGGCCGCGCCAGCGGCGCTGGCTGCAGTCAGCGCACCTGACCAGAACCTGCAGGTGCAGCATTATTCGATGGTATTGGGGCGCGATGGCGTCAAGCGCGAAACGACGTTCACCGAACGCCTGTACCGGCGCAGCGACCAGGTATGGACCGAGCGCCTGATCGCCGCCGAAACCACGGACGCCGCCGATGGGCACGACCACAGCGGACATAACCATCCGGACGCCGGCAGCTCGCCGATGTGGGTGCGGCGCCAGGCTGACGGCTCGCTGGATGCACGCCTGGTCGAGCGGCACCAGCGCCGCACCGTCAAGGTCGATTCCCAGTATTACGGCAATATCGGTTTCAACGGCAATTGGGGCAGCGCTTTCTATCTGAGCGATCCGCAGAGCCTGAAAAACATGCGGGCCGTCGGCGCCGTCAAGGACGGGGTCCAGCTGTACGAGAGCAAGCGCGGCGACTTGACGGTACAGGTCGGCTGGGATGTCAAAGGCCAGTATCCGCGCCGGGTGGAGTCCTTCGATGCGCATGGCCTGGTACGCCGCCAGACCCTGGTCAGCGTCATCGCCGCGCCGCCGGTGCTGCCTTGGAAGACCTTGGCCGGCTACGCGGAAATCGATTACTCGGATCTGCTCGATTGACGCTGGATGCTGCAGATACAAAAACGCCCGCGTGCTGCGGGCGTTTTTGTTTGGCACTCAGGGCGGCGGGTTGAACCAGATCCGGCTAGGCCCTAAGCATTATTTCAAGTGATCGGAAATGAGTTTGGTCATTTCAAACATCGACACTTCTTTTTTGCCGCCAAAGACAGCTTTCAGTTTTTCATCAGCAATGATATTGCGTTTGTTTTCTGGATTCTGCAGTTTGTGCTTCTTGATGTATTCCCAAACCTTCTTGGTAACTTCCGTGCGTGGCAGCGGGGTAGCGCCGACGACAGCAGCCAGGACGGCTGACGGCGTCAATGCTTTCATGAATGCTGCGTTAGGCTTGCGCGCTACTTTCGGAGCGTCGGCTTTTTTGACTGCAGGCTTGGCTGCCGCTTTGACCGGAGCTGCTTTGGTCGCTGCTGGCTTCTTTGCTGCAACTGCTGGTTTTTTGGCTGTGGCCATCTTTGAGCCTCCTTCAGGGATAGTGAAAAAATGCGTCAAGCACGCATCGCTAATAGTGTTGCGCTTTTCCTGGCGATGCAAGCGTTTTTTGCGGGTTTGTGCGGGATTTGATACGGAAGCGGAACCCCCTGCCTGGCTCGGGAAACGCCCGCTTGGCGGGCTTTTGCGGCGGGTTGCAGGAATTCGGGCAAGGTAACAAATGCCCGCTGCTGCCGGCGGGCGGCTTCCCGCAATCGGCATAAATAGGCGAAAAGCCTTGCAAGTCAATGACTTGCAAGGCTTTTCAGGGGATTGCGGCAGTCCTGGCGCGTGCTTAGCGCATGCCCGGCATCATGCCTTTCATGCCGCGCATCATTTTCATCATGCCGCCGCCTTTGAGTTTCTTCATCATCGACTGCATTTGGTCAAATTGCGACAGCATGCGGTTGACTTCCTGCACCTGGACCCCGGCGCCGGTGGCGATGCGGCGCTTGCGCGAAGCCTTGATCAGTTCCGGTTTGGCCCGCTCCTGGGCGGTCATCGAATTGATGATGCCCTCCATCCGGCGTACCTGTTTTTCTGCCTGGTCCATGTTGGCGCCGCCGGCCGCCTGCTGGAATTGCGCCGGCAATTTGTCCATCAGGTTGGACAGGCCGCCCATTTTTTTCATCTGGCCGAGCTGTGCCTTGAAGTCGTTCAGGTCGAATTTTCCGCCGCCCTTGATCTTGTGCGCAAGATCCTTGGCAGCGGCGACATCGACGCCTTTCTGGGCTTCTTCGACCAGGGCCAGGATGTCGCCCATGCCGAGGATGCGGTTGGCCATGCGGGTCGGGTCGAAGGCTTCCAGGCCGTCCAGTTTTTCGGCGGTGCCGGCGAACTTGATCGGCTTGCCGGTGATATGCCTGACCGACAGCGCGGCGCCGCCGCGTGCATCGCCGTCCAGTTTGGTCAGCACGATGCCGGTCAGCGGCAACGCGTCATTGAACGCCTTGGCGGTATTGATTGCATCCTGGCCGAGCATGGCGTCGACCACGAACAGGGTTTCGATCGGCTTGACGGCGGCATGGATCGCGCTGATTTCCTTCATCATCGCTTCGTCGATGCCGAGCCGGCCGGCGGTGTCGATGATCAGGACGTCGTGATAGTGGCGCTTGGCGTAGTCGAGCGCGGCCAAGGCGATATCGACCGGCTTGTCGGTGGTGGCGGTCGGGAAGAAGTCAGCGCCGACCTGGGCGGTGACGGTCTGCAGCTGGCCGATCGCGGCCGGGCGGTAGACGTCGGCCGAAACGGTCAGTACCTTTTTCTTCTTTTGCTCGCGCAGGTATTTGGCCAGCTTGCCGACGGTGGTGGTTTTACCCGCACCCTGCAGGCCCGCCATCAGGATGATCGCCGGCGGCTGGGTGGCGAAATTCAGCTGCGAGGCCTCGGGACCGAGGTCGGCCCCCATCAGCGACGCCAGCTCGCGCTGCACCACGCCGACCAGGGCCTGGCCCGGCGTCAGCGATGCAATCACTTCTTCGCCTAGCGCTTTTTGCTTGACGTTGGCGATGAACTCGCGCACCGCCGGCAAGGCGACGTCGGCTTCCAGCAAGGCCAGGCGGACTTCGCGCAGCATGTCTGCGGTGTTGGTTTCGGTGAGGCGCGCTTCGCCGCGCATGGTTTTGACGACTTTGGCGAGGCGTTGGGTAAGATTGTCGAGCATGGTGGGTAACAGCGTTTCCAGAAGAAGTGCGTGGTTAATGTGGACCATTTTCGCGTCATCGATACCCCGATGCGCATTAAAATGGCCACGATAATGCATGTAAACAGCCATTTTACCTGATGCGGGCCGAGGCCGACCCTGGAATAAAAGCCGCGGTCCGGGGATAGCTGGGGATGATGTACAAGATGCAAGAAACGGCGGCGGGCATATCTGGCTGGCCAGCCACGCTGTTTGAGCACGCCGCGCAGACGCCACATGTTGTAAACTTACACGATGCAAACATATCTTTTCGTTCTGGTGGCGCTGCTATATATAGGCTGCACCTTCTTGCCGTCGAGCCGCCGCCAGACCATCTCCATTGTTGTCGCCGTCGCCTGGGTGCTGCATGGCGGCGTGCTGTGGTCCGACGTGGTCGGGCCGGAGGAGCTGCGGGTCGGGTTTTCGATGATGCTGTCGGCGACCTTGTGGGTATCGGTCGCCGCCTACTGGCTGGAAAACCGCAACTACACCTTGGACGGCCTGCGGGTCCTGGTGCTGCCGATGGCGGCGCTGGCGGCGGTCCTGCCGGCCATGTTCCCGGGGAACATGGTGGCGCTGAACGGCAAGTCGCCGGTATTCCTCTGGCATATCGTGATTTCCATCCTGGCCTACAGCACCCTGACTATCGCCGCATTCCACGCAGTGCTGATGGTATTGCAGGAATCGCGCCTGCATACCCGTCCGGGCGGGGCGAAAGCCGGCTGGTTCGGGCATGCGCTGGATCGCTTGCCAGCCTTGCTGACCATGGAAAAGCTGCTGTTTCGCCTGATTGCTTTCGGATTTTTCTTGCTGACGCTGACGGTGCTGTCGGGGGTGGTGTTTTCCGAGGAGCTGTTCAACAAGGCTTTCAAATGGGATCACAAGACCATTTTCACCATGTTGTCATGGGCCTTGTTCGGCCTGTTGCTGGCAGGCCGCAAGTGGCAAGGCTGGCGCGGCCGCACCGCGCTCAGCTTTACCTTGACCGGATTTGCCGTTTTACTGCTGGCGTATGTAGGGAGCCGTTTCGTGCTTGAAGTTGTGTTGCATCGGGTATTGGTATGAAATTGATTATTTTAATTGTCGTGGTATTGGCTGTCATCGTCTGGCTGCAGCGCCTGAAAAAGAATCTCGGCCGGGATCGTTCCACCCCAGGCGGATCGACCTTTGACCATGGTCCCTCGGCCGCCGGCGCTTCGCCACAGGCCGAAGCCATGGTGGCTTGCGCCCATTGCGGCATGCATTTCCCAGCATCGGAAGCGCTGGCCGATGCTTCCGGCGCGGTTTTTTGCAGTGCGGAACACCGTCGCCTGCATGCTTCCTGAATTTAATCCACTTTGAGCCGTTATGCTTATTTCAATCGAGGGCGGCGCTTGATAGCGTCCGGCCTGCGATTGCCCGATCCATTGTGAGACAGGACCCGCATGACTAGCTCCACCGTCGCCCCGTTGAGCGGTAAGCCGGACACTTTTTGGCGCACGCTCCAGACGTTCAACGTGACCCGGATCGTGGTTGCAATGGTGATGCTGGCCTATCTCAGCACCCAGAGTAAGAACGAGACCTGGTTCTCGCAGCTGTTTACCAATCCGCAGACCTGCAGCGTCTACCTGCTGTGCGCCGCCGTCTTCACGCTCGTCACGGCGTATTACCACCGCCATTACATGGCGCAGATAGTACTGCCGATCACGGTCGACATGATCGCAGTGTCGATCTTGTATATAGGCGCCGGCGGCGCCAAGGGCGGCCTGGCCATCCTGTACCTTTTTCCGCTGGCCGGCTCGGCAATCCTGGCGCCGCTGCTGGTGGCGCTGTTGTTTGTGTCGATTGCGACCATGGTGCTGCTGGCTGAAAGCGGTTACCAGATATTGCAATCGGCGCCGGATGCTTCCAGCCTGCAAGCCGGTTTGTATGGCGGCGCTTTCTTTTTTGCCGTGCTGGTGATCAACCGGCTTGCCGACAAGCTGATCAAGCAAGAGGAGCTGGCGACCCAGCGCGGCAGGGACCTGCGGGTGCAAATGGATATCAATCGCATCGCAATCAAGGATATGGGCGACGGCTTGCTGGTGGTCGATCCGCTTGGCACCCTGATCATGGCGAATCCGGCGGCGGAGCGCATGCTGGGTTTGGCCTTGTCGGATGAAGAACAGCAGCACAAACTGAGTGATTATGCGGTGCTGGCGCCGATCACCGATGCCTTGTTTGCCTGGGAATCGCGGGTAAGCGACCTGCCGCATGCGGTTTCGCCGGCGGTAGGCGAGGCGGTATTCGTCACCATCAAGCATACCGATGACCTTGGCCAGGACGCCGCGGCCATCGACTGGAGCGGACGGCGCGAACTGGCGGCGCATTTGAAAGTGCGCTTTGCGGCAGTCAGGATGCGCGAACTGAGCGAGTACCGGGCAGTCATCTTTTTGCAGGATGTCAGCGAAATCGAGAACCAGGCCCAGCAATTGAAACTGGCTGCCATGGGCCGCCTGACTGCCAGCATCGCCCATGAGGTACGCAATCCGCTGGCCTCGATTTCCTATGCCGCCACCTTGCTGGCGGAAGAGGCGACCGACGAGGCCGAGGCGCGCCTGCTGACGATCATCGAAGACAACGTAGCGCGCCTGAACCGCATGATTGAGGATATCCTGAAGCTGTCGCGCAAGGCGCAGCGGCAGCTGGAGCCGATCTTGCTTGCGCCCTTGCTGCAGGAGATCGTCAGCGATTTCAGGCAGACCCATGCGGTGGCGCCGGCCGCGATTGACTTGCAGATTGATGCCGCGGATCGGCAAAGCGTGTGGTTCGACCCCTTGCACCTGCGCGAAGTCGTGACAAACCTGCTGTCGAATGCGGTGCGTTACGCCAGCGGCCGTCCGGGCGGGATGCGCTTGCAGGTCATGTCTAGCGTCGCCGGGCGCCTGGAACTGCATGTGCAGGATGATGGCGAACCGATTTCGCCGGCGGTGCGGGCGCACCTGTTCGAGCCGTTTTACACCACCTCCAGCAAGGGCACGGGGCTGGGCTTGTTTTTAGCGCGCGAGTTGTGTTTGAATAATGGCGCGTTGCTCGATTATGAATACCGGCATGATGTCCAAGGACAGAATTCCAGCCATGTGAGTGGCCGTTTTGTTATTGCGTTTGCTGCCCATGACCCTGTGTCTCCTGCTGATTAGAATTGACTGAAAAAGACGAATGCCATGAGCTCACCCCGTATTCTGGTTGTTGACGACGAAGCGCACCTGCGCGAACTGCTGGAAATCGCCTTGGTCAAGATGGGGCTGGATGTCGACAGCGCCGACAGCCTGTCCGCGGCGCGCAGCCACCTGGCGCAAAATGACTACGCGCTGATCCTGACCGACATGCGCCTGCCGGACGGACTCGGGATCGAACTGGTGCGCGAAGTCACCGCCGGCGAAAAGGTGATACCGATTGCCGTGATTACCGCCTATGGCAGCGCCGACAACGCCGTCATGGCGCTGAAGGCAGGCGCTTTCGATTATCTGTCGAAGCCGGTGGCGCTGGACCAGCTGCGCTTGATGGTGCAATCGGCGCTGCGCGTCGGCAAGCCGGTCGAAACCCCGCGGCCGGTGGCTGACTCGAAACTCCGCGCCGGTGCGGGCTCAGCGTTGCGCCTGATCGGCCAATCCGCCGCCATGCAGGAATTGCGCACCCAGATCGTGCGTCTGGCGCGCAGCATGGCGCCGGTGGCGATCACAGGCGAGTCCGGCAGCGGCAAGGAACTGGCGGCGCGCGATATCCATGCGCTCAGTCCGCGCGCCGACAAGCCCTTTGTCGCCGTCAATTGCGGCGCAATTCCGGAAGCCTTGATGGAAGCGGAGTTCTTCGGCTACCGCAAAGGCGCGTTTACCGGCGCTGCCGATGACCGGGACGGATTTTTCCAGGCCGCCAACGGCGGCACCTTGCTGCTGGATGAGGTTGCCGACCTGCCGCTGGCGATGCAGGTCAAGCTGTTGCGTGCGATCCAGGAGCGCCGCGTGCGCAAGGTCGGCGCGACGGTGGAGGAGGCGGTAGATGTGCGGCTGGTCAGCGCCACCCACCAGAATCTGGCCGAGTGTGTCGAATCAGGTAGATTTCGCCAGGATTTGTACTATCGTTTGAATGTCATCGAATTAAAGTTGCCGCCGCTGCGGGAACGGCTGGATGACATCGGCCTGCTGGTCGCGGCGATCCTGGGACGGCTGTCGGCGTTTACGCCGCAGGCGGAACAAGTGACGCTGGCGCCGGCGGCGCTGTCGGCTCTTTGCGCTTATGCGTTTCCGGGCAATGTGCGCGAACTGGAAAATATCCTGGAGCGGGCGCTGGCGTTCGCCAATGACGGCGTAATTGAAGTGGCGGACCTGGGTTTGAAAGGGGCTGGCCAAGGGCGGCCAGTGGAAGCGCCGGACCTTGCCGACCATTACAGCGAGGCCGCGCTGGCGGCCGGTGCGCCGGCGAGCCTGGAGCCGGTTGTTGCCGGCATGCCGGCACAATTTAACGGCGCCGAACTGCCATCGTCGCTGCCGGACTATCTTGACGATATCGAGCGCGACGTCATCCGGCAGGCGCTGACGCGTACGCATTTCAACCGCACCAAGGCCGCCGATCTGCTGGGCATCAGTTTCCGCCAGCTGCGCTACCGGATGCAACGATTGTCGATCCACGAGCAAGATTAGGGAAAGTAACAATGACGGAGCAGCAGAAACCGCTTCCCCCGTATTTTGCAATCGGCGCAGACGGCTGGTGCCGTCCCGATGAAGTCGTGCGCCAGTCTTCCCCCAATTGCGACGCCAGGCCGGAGGGCTGCGTCGCCGATTTGCTGGTGATCCACAACATCAGCCTGCCGCCGGGGCAGTTTGGCGGCCCCTATATTGCCGACCTGTTCGGCAATCGCCTGGATTACGATGCGCATCCTTATTTCGAACAGCTGCGGCCACTCAGGGTTTCTTCCCATTTCCTGATACTGCGCGACGGCGGGGTTGTGCAGTTTGTCTCCGCCAATGACAGGGCCTGGCATGCGGGTGCGTCATGTTTCGAGGGCCGTGAGCGCTGCAATGATTTTTCAATCGGAATTGAACTGGAAGGCACCGATTTCGAACAATTTTCCGCGTTGCAATATCATGCGCTGGCGACATTGACCCATGCCTTGCAGTTGCGTTACCCTCTCGCCGCGGTGGCCGGGCATGAACATATTGCACCCGGCAGAAAGACCGATCCCGGTCCGTTTTTTGACTGGACCCAATACCAGCAAGCCTTAGCCGGGCATGCACCAAAAACGCCAGGCGAACCTGCGCTGCGTTTTCCCGCCATAGACAAAAAAGTCAATTGAATAGTCTCTTTTCGAGTATAAAAAAGATCCTACTTTTGGATTGCATCGGCGAGTTCTAGGTACTACAATTAGTAAAAATCAAATCCAGAAACCTATATGTAGTGTTTTTCCGTACTTCGTCCTTGGTTTGCTTTGCATGGTCTGTCCACCTATGTGGTGTTTTGTTTTTGTACTCACGTCAGTATAAATGCAGGTGTCGGACAGGCTGCTCAGCAGCCTCTGGGTTTGTTGCCGGTCTTCGTCAACCATTCTTTTAACGTTGGTTTTCTCTTTTTTTTTATCTTAATTTGGGCATCGGTCACGAACGCCTGCCGACAGGCAGCCGTGGGTCAACAGCTGATCCGGCAATGACTGATGCAGCAATAGCAGTATCTGAACCATCAACGGTTCCAAGGTTCTAATTAATAACAGCAGGCGTAATTGTTTCGCCTGTTTTCACAGTCTCGGGAGGCTCAGTGCAATCTACTCAAGAAATTTCCGTTAAATCATCAGCCGAAATCGCTGGTGTCCAGCCAACAACCGGCAGCGGCTCTCCCGTCAAGGTATCCAGCAGTTTCGGTGACTACCGGATCATCCGCCGCAATGGCGCCGTAGTCGGTTTTGAACCGTCCAAGATCTCGATCGCAGTCACCAAGGCATTCCTCGCTGTCAACGGCGGCCAGGGTGCGGCATCGGCGCGGGTGCGCGAACTGGTTGAGCAGCTGACTTCCAACGTCGTCGCCGCCCTGGTGCGCCGCCAGCCGAATGGCGGTACTTTCCATATTGAAGACATCCAGGACCAGGTTGAACTGTCCCTGATGCGCTCCGGCGAGCATGACGTGGCGCGTGCCTACGTGCTGTATCGCGCCAAGCGCATGGAAGAGCGTTCGCAGCAGCAGACCGGCGCCAAGCCAAGCGTAGCCGGCACGGAATTGTTCGTGACCGAAGACGGCCAGCGCCGCGCGCTGGACATGGAGCAGGTGCGCAGCCTGATTACCGCGGCTTGCATCGGCCTGGAAAAACACGTCGACGCCGAAGCGATCCTGGCCGAGACCGTCAAGAACCTGTACGACGGCGTGCCGGTTGAAGAATTGCACAAGTCGGCGATTCTGGCCGCGCGCGCGCTGATGGAAAAAGACCCTGCCTACAGCACGGTTACTGCGCGTCTGCTGATGCACACGATCCGCAAGGAAGTGTTCGGCAAGGAAGTGGCGCAAGCCGATGCTCCAGCCGAATACCTTGAATATTTCCCGAAATTTATTAAAAAGGGTATTGAAGCCGACTTGCTGGATGCCAAGCTGGCGCAATTCGACCTGAAAGAATTGGGCGAAGCACTGAAGCCGGAGCGCGACCTGCAATTCGGTTACCTCGGCCTGCAAACCCTGTACGACCGTTACTTCCTTCACGTCCGCGATATCCGCATCGAAATGCCGCAAGCGTTCTACATGCGGGTGGCGATGGGCCTGGCGCTGAATGAAGTCAACCGCGAAGCACGCGCTATCGAGTTCTACAACCTGCTGTCCAGCTTCGACTTCATGAGCTCGACGCCGACCCTGTTCAACTCCGGCACGCAACGCTCGCAGCTGTCGTCCTGCTACCTGACGACGGTGGCCGACGATCTCGACGGCATCTACGAAGCGATCAAGGAAAACGCACTGCTGGCCAAATATGCCGGCGGCCTGGGCAATGACTGGACACCGGTGCGTTCGCTGGGCGCCCATATCAAGGGCACCAACGGCAAGTCGCAAGGCGTGGTGCCGTTCCTGAAAGTGGTCAACGACACCGCGGTGGCGGTCAACCAGGGCGGCAAACGCAAGGGCGCGGTCTGCGCCTACCTGGAAACCTGGCACATGGACATCGAGGAATTCCTCGACCTGCGCAAGAACACCGGCGACGATCGCCGCCGTACCCACGACATGAACACCGCCAACTGGATTCCCGACCTGTTCATGAAGCGCGTGATGGAAAAGGGCGAGTGGACCCTGTTCTCGCCAAGCGACGCACCGGACCTGCACGACAAGGTCGGCCGCGCCTTCGAGGAAGCATATACCGGCTACGAAGCCAAGGCTGCCCGCGGCGACCTGCGCCTGTTCAAGAAGATCCAGGCGCTCGACCTGTGGCGCAAGATGCTGTCGATGCTGTTTGAAACCGGCCATCCATGGATTACTTTCAAGGATCCATGCAACATCCGTTCGCCGCAGCAGCACGTCGGCATGGTCCACAGCTCGAACCTGTGCACCGAGATCACGCTCAACACCAACGAATCCGAGATCGCGGTATGCAACCTGGGCTCGGTCAACCTGCCGGCGCACATGAAAGACGGCCAGCTGGACCACGCCAAGTTGCAGAAAACCATCAATACGGCGATGCGCATGCTGGATAATGTGATCGATATTAACTATTATGCAGTGAAGAAGGCGCGCGATTCGAACTTGCGGCACCGTCCGGTTGGCCTCGGCATCATGGGTTTCCAGGATTGCCTGCACATGATGCGCGTGCCTTACGCTTCGCAAGCAGCGGTTGAATTTGCCGACAAGTCGATGGAAGCAGTCTGCTACCACGCCTACTGGGCGTCGACCGAACTGGCGGAAGAGCGTGGCCGTTACAGCAGCTATCGCGGTTCCCTGTGGGATCGCGGCATCCTGCCGCAGGATTCCCTGAAACTGCTGGCGGAAGAGCGCGGCGGCTATCTGGAAGCGGATATGTCCGAGTCGCTGGACTGGACCGAACTGCGCGGCCGCATCAAGGAATTCGGCATGCGCAACTCGAATTGCGTGGCGATTGCGCCGACTGCGACCATTTCGAACATTATTGGCGTATCGGCCTGTATCGAGCCGACCTACCAGAACCTGTACGTGAAATCGAACCTGTCGGGCGAATTCACTGAAATCAATGAATACCTGGTGCGCGACTTGAAAGCGCGCGGCTTGTGGGACGAGGTGATGATCTCCGACCTCAAGTACTTCGACGGCAGCCTGGCCAAGATCGACCGCATTCCGCAAGATCTGCGCGATATCTACGCCACCGCATTCGAAGTCGAACCGTCCTGGCTGGTGGAAGCGGCATCGCGTCGCCAGAAATGGATAGACCAGGCGCAATCGCTGAATATCTATATGGCGGGCGCATCCGGCAAGAAGCTGGATGAGACCTACAAGCTGGCATGGCTGCGCGGCCTGAAGACCACTTACTACCTGCGCACCATAGGCGCGACGCATACCGAGAAGTCGACATCGAAAACCGGCGCCCTGAATGCCGTGTCGGTAGACGGCGGCGCCAGCGGCGGCGCAGCGGCGACTTACGGCACTGCTGCTGTTGCAGCCGCGCCACAAGAACTGGATGGCCCGGCATGCACCATGCGCCCAGGCGATCCAGGATTTGAAGAGTGCGAAGCCTGTCAGTAAGCCAGTTATTTGAGGGCAGGGTTCAAGCGGTGCTGCAGTGTAGCGAATCAGGTTTCCGTGCAGCACCCGCCGTGGCCTCTGTCCTCAACTGGCTAGAGATAAAACGTAGCAATTGCAAAGACAAGTAGGGTGGGCAGGAAATCTGCCCACGCGTTACCGAAACAAGCGTAGCGATCAATTAGAGGTCGCGCGCGGGCACAGCCGCCCACCCTACGAAAGATAAAGGAATAAAGAATGCTCTCCTGGGATGAAGAAAAAAGTTCGGCCCCTCGTACTCCGTCTATGCCGGCGCAACCGGCATTTGCTCCTTCGGCGCGTCCGCAGATGTCCGATACCGCTCTCAACCCGGCGTTGATGGGACAGGCCGCCGCCGCGCCTGCAGTCGATGTCAGCCACCGCGTCAACGCCGCGGACAAACGCATCATCAACGGCCATACCGACGTCAACCAGCTGGTGCCGTTCAAGTACAAATGGGCTTGGGACAAGTACCTGGCCGGCTGCGCCAACCACTGGATGCCGCAGGAAATCAACATGCAGCGCGATATCGAGCTGTGGAAGAACCCGAACGGCCTGACCGAAGACGAACGGCGCCTGGTCAAGCGCAACCTGGGATTCTTCGTCACCGCCGACTCGCTTGCCGCCAACAATATCGTGCTCGGCACCTACCGCCACATCACTGCGCCGGAATGCCGCCAGTACCTGCTGCGCCAGGCTTTCGAGGAAGCGATCCATACCCACGCCTATCAATACATCGTGGAATCGCTCGGCCTGGACGAGGCGGAAATCTTCAACGCCTATCACGAAGTCAAATCGATCCGCGACAAAGACGAATTCCTGATCCCCTTCATCAATACGCTGACCGATCCCGAGTTCAAGACCGGCACTACTGAAAACGATCAGAAATTGCTGCGCTCGCTGATCGTCTTCGCCTGCATCATGGAAGGTCTTTTCTTCTACGTCGGCTTCACGCAGATCCTTGCGCTAGGCCGCCAGAACAAGATGATGGGCGCAGCCGAGCAGTACCAGTACATCCTGCGCGACGAGTCGATGCACTGCAATTTCGGGATCGATTTGATCAACACGATCAAGATGGAAAACCCGCATTTGTGGACACCGGAATTCCGCGATGAGATCAAAGCGTTGTTTTTAAGCGCAGTAGAGTTGGAATATCGCTACGCAGAGGATACAATGCCGCGTGGAGTGCTCGGTTTGAATGCGCCAATGTTCAAAGGCTACTTGCGGTTCATCGCAAATCGCCGCGCGCAACAGATCGGACTGGATCCAATGTTCCCTCAGGAAGAAAATCCCTTCCCCTGGATGAGCGAGATGATCGACCTGAAAAAAGAACGCAACTTTTTTGAGACTCGTGTAATCGAATATCAAACAGGCGGTGCACTGAACTGGGAATAAAGGCTTCAGATCTCGGACAAGAATAACGAGGTGAATGGCTTACCTGCAGCGCTTAGTACTATAAAAAAGTCTGCAAACTAAAAGGTGATTTCCAAATTTAATGAACAGCCAAAGACAGAAACGTACTTATCTGTTGTCGCCGCTTATCCCGATTCAGTCGGGTTTGGCGGCGTTTTCTTTGGAAAAACCAACCATTTTGTAACAGAATTCCGACGCTGGCATAGCCGCTAGCGTTTTTTTGGCCAAGGATCGCAGCCTGCGGGTGATGCGAATTCTTCCTCCCAGCCCGGAAGCTGGGAAAAGACCCTGGCCAATAATGGCTGAAGTGCTGCATCAATGAGGGGATGGAGCAGTTCAGCTGGTGCCGAATTCATTAGCGCAAGCAGAGTTGATTGCGCCGATGAATAATCCGCCGTTCCCATCGCGATGGGTTCGTCGGGTTTCCAACTTGGAGCTTGATTTTTTCCATCACGTGAAGGAGAAACAAAATGGCAACAGCAGCAAAGAAACCCGCAGCGAAGAAACCCGCTGCGAAGAAAGCAGCCCCGGCCAAGAAGCCAGCAGCTAAAGCAAAACCAGCAGCAGCGAAGAAACCAGTTGCTAAGAAAGCTGTAGCAGCGAAAAAGCCGGCAGCTAAGGCAGCAGCAAAACCAGCAGCCAAGAAACCGGTTGCCAAGAAAGCTGTCGCGGCCAAAAAGCCAGTAGCTAAGAAAGCAGCAGCAAAACCAGCAGCCAAGAAACCGGTTGCCAAGAAAGCTGTCGCGGCCAAAAAGCCGGTAGCCAAGAAAGCAGTAGCAGCCAAGAAGCCGGTTGCTAAGGCAGCAGCGAAACCAGCGGCAAAAAAGCCGGCAGTTAAGAAAGTCGCGGCTAAGCCAGCAGCAAAAAAGCCGGCAGCTAAAGCAGCAGCGAAACCTGCTGCCGCCAAGCCAGCTGTTAAAAAGGCCGCAGCGAAACCTGCAGCCAAGAAGCCAGCAGCAAAGCCGGCAGCAGCACCAGCAGCAACAACAGTGCTGAACCCGGCAGCAGCTTGGCCGTTCCCAACTGGCACACGCCCGTAATTAGCGTTTGCCGGCTTGCCTGATCAAGTTCAGGCATATCGCCCGCTGTATGGCCTAGCGCCCTGCAGCGGGTTTTTATTTGTGGCGGCGGATATCGCAGAGGGGCGGGTAGCGCTGTGCGTCTGGCAGCCGGCATGTGCTCGTGCAAGCGGGTCGTCAGCCTGTCGGAAATTGCTGCTACGATAGCCAGCCGGCAGGTCCGTTCTTTTCTTACATCTTGAACTGTGGCGTTCGCTCGCATTCCCGACTTACATCTTGCGCCCGAATTCGGGTAAGTTATCAGTATATGGACTGGCGCCGATGCCGGTCCGCCTGAATCGCTGCTTCATCTGGAAAGGGAAACACGTCGTGTTGCAGAACATTTTCACCTTGATTATCGAAACTATCGCCAGCGTCCTGGGCGGTGTCCTGTTGCTTCGGTTCTGGATCCAGGCGGTGCGGGTGCGGCCGCCGCAACAGCTGGCGCAATTCATTTTCACCTTGTCCGACTGGGCCGTGCGGCCGATGCGGCGCTTGTTGCCGGGGGTAGGTGGCTATGACTGGGCCAGCCTGATAGGCGCGGTTGTGGTCGCCGTCATCTGCATCCTGCTGGAACTGGGCGTCAGGTCGGCGCTGAGTGCTTCGCTGATCTTCAGCTTGTCGGCGCTGCTGTTTTTCCAGTGGGTATTCTATGGGCTGATCGCGTTGCTGATCATCGAGGCGATCTTTAGCTGGGTGAATCCGAATGCGCCCCTGGCGCCCTTCGTGCGGGCGCTGAATGAGCCGCTGCTGCGCCCTTTGCGCAGGATTATCCCGCTGATCGGCAATATCGATCTGTCGCCGCTGGCGGCGCTGATATTGCTGCGGGTAGTGCACCAGCTGGTCATTTACCTGATCATGTCGGTGGCATGAACCAAAAGGCGGGCGCCGCATGGTGCTCCGATGTTGCCGGCGGGGTCAGGCTGGCGCTGCAGGTGACGCCTAACGCCAAGAAAAGCCAGATCATCGGTCCGCTGGAGAATGTCCTCAAGCTGCGCTTGCAGGCGCAGCCTATCGAGGGCAAGGCGAATGACGCGCTGGTGCGCTACCTGGCGGAGTTGCTGGATGTGCCGCGCAGCAAGATCGTCATTACCCACGGTCATACCAACAAGCGCAAAATCGTCGAAGCGCATGCTCCGTCACTGACCGCCGAAGCCGTCATGCGCCGTTTGCTGGCATCGGCGCAGTAAACGCCGAGGAAGGAAAAACGGCTTCCGATGGTGAGTCGGAAGCCGTGAGCCGTGTGCCCGGATGGATGCCGGGTCAGGCGTCCATCTGGCTTTGCAGGTAGTTTTGCAGGCCGACCTTGTCGATCAGGTCGAGCTGGGTTTCCAGCCAGTCGATATGTTCTTCGGTGTCTTCAAGGATTTCCTTGAACAGTTCGCGCGACACATAATCGCCCGCTTTTTCGCAGGCAGCGATGCCATCCTTGACGGTCTTTTGCGCGCCTTGCTCCAGCTTCAGGTCGCATTGCAGCATCTCCGGCGTCGATTCGCCAATCATCAGCTTGTGCAGCGCTTGCAGATTCGGCAAGCCGTTCAGCATCAGGATGCGGTCAATCAGTTTGTCGGCATGCTTCATTTCGCCGATGGATTCTTCGTATTCCTTCTTGCCGAGTTTTTCCAGGCCCCAGTGCTTGTACATGCGGGCATGCAGGAAATACTGGTTGATCGCTGTCAGTTCGTTGGTCAGCTGCGCGTTGAGCAGCGTGATGATTTGTTTTTCGCCTTGCATGGGGACCTCGCTGTGATGGGATGCGGAGCGCTCAGGGATAAAGTCGGGGATTTCTGGACTGTATTCCGGCTTCTCACGTGATCGGCGCGTCGCTTAAACGATATGCGACCGAAATCGCTGCCATGATAGCGCATGCGATAAGCTTTTTCATCATCGGGTAGCGCGAATCATTTTCATTGTGATTTGTGCATCAACGCGATGGTGCGGGAAAGAAAAAAAGCCTGCGCATGGCGACATGCGCAGGCTCCTGCGGAGGCGGCGTTTGATAGCCGCGAACGCTTATCCAGCGATCTGTTTACTTGGCGTCCGGATCGGTGACAAAGCCGATTTTGCCGAGGCCGCCGGACTGGGCCGCCGCCATCACCTGGGCCACTTTTTCATATTGCACCGTGCGCGCCGCGCGCAAATGCAGCTCCGGCTGCGGCTGCTTTTGCGCTGCAACCGCAATCCGCGCATTCAGTTCGTTGCGGTCGACCACTTCATCATTCCAGAACAGCTTGCCGTCGGCGTCGATCGACAGGCTGATGTTTTCCGGCTTGGCCTGGTCAGGCTGGTTGGCGGCGCGCGGCAAATCGATCTTCACCGCGTGGTTCATCACCGGGATGGTCATGATAAAGATGATCAGCAGCACCAGCATCACATCGACCAGCGGCGTGGTGTTGATCTCCGGATTGAAATCGTCGTCCGAATCGGACAAGGAGCCCATGCCCATCATGCACCTTTCACGGCGACCAGCTTGGCGCCATTGTTCGAGCCGTTGGCATGGTCTGTTTCATTGTTGCTGGAACGGGAGCCGGTAACGAACAGGGCGTGCAGGTCAAAGCCGAATTTGTTCAGCTTGGCGATGATGGTCTTGTTGCCGCGCACCAGGGCGTTATAACCGAAGGTAGCCGGGATCGCCACGGCCAGGCCGAGGGCGGTCATGATCAGCGCCTCGCCGACCGGACCGGCGACCTTGTCGATGCTGGCCTGGCCGGAAGTGCCGATCGACACCAGCGCATGATAAATGCCCCACACAGTGCCAAACAGGCCGACAAAAGGCGCGGTAGAGCCGACCGAGGCCAGCACGGCCATGCCAGCCTGCAATTTGCCTGAAACTTCATCGATGGCCTGGCGCAGCGAGAGGGTGACCCAGTCGCTGACCGAGAGCTGATCGTGCAGATGCCCCTTGTGGGCCGCGTGGTGGCGCATCGAGGAGACACCGGCCTGGGCTACTTCGGCAAACGGATTCTCCGTGCCCAGCGTGGCGATGCCTTCCGGCAGGCTGGTGGTATCCCAGAACTGGTGGCCGGCGGCGTGCGCCGCGCGCTGGAAGCGCAGGATTTGCAGGGCCTTGGTCAGGATGACGTACCAGGACGCAATCGACATCGCCACCAGCAGCACGGCGACGCTTTTGATGACGAAATCGCCCTGGCTCCAGAGCGCTTCCAATCCGTAAGGACTTACTTCCATGATGAACTCCCCTTGTATCTGTGAATTGAGTGCGGCAGCCTCGGCAAAGCGCCAAGAGCGCCATTGATTAATTGGATAGCTGGAAATTGATCGGCACGATGGCAAACACCGGCAGCGGCTTGCCGTCTTCCATATAGGGTTTGAACAAAGCCCGCATCACCGCTTGTTTGGCGGCGTCGTCGAGACGGCTGGAGCCGGAGGATTTTTGCACCTCGACGCGCTCGGCGCGGCCTTTTTCATTGATCAGGACGCGGATGACCGATTTGCCTTCCTCGCCCATGCGCTTGGAGACGGCAGGATATTTCACATCGGGCGGCTGGAGGTATTCGACGCCGGAGGTGATGGTGCGCGGCTGCGGCGGGGCGGCGGGCGGCGCCGGTGGCGCAGCGGCGGCCGGTTCTTCATGCTGGGGCGGCTGCGGCGCCGGCGTCGGCACTGAAATGGCGGTTTCCGACGGCGTGGTGTTGACGACTGGCGTTGGACGCGGCGGAGTAATGTTCTTCTTTACGACAGCGACGGTTTTTGGTGCGGCCGGCGTAGGTGCGGGCGGCGTCGGTTCAGGCGCTTTTTCGGGCGTGATGAAGCTGGCGAAGATTTCTTTTGGGACAGCCTGCGCGGCCTGGTGGATCAGGCCGCTTTTCAATGCCCAGAAAAATGCGACGTGAAGCAGCAGGATCGTAGCCAAGGGGCCGATGCGTTTGATCTTTTTCCACGCAAGCGCAGGGGAACTGATTGTTGCTGACGACATGGTTGCGCTGATCCTGCCGGGTACTAGGCAGCTTGTATGTTTTGTTGAAATACCAATGCTTGAACATGGCGCAAGGCAGCCGGAGCACGGTTGTCCAGGCATTCGCGCAACACGCTTTTCGCGCAGGAATGGCATTTCCCGCAGCAGGTGGCAATCCCCAGGTTCTCGCGCAATTCAGACATGGAAGACATGCCGGAATCGACTGCCTGCCGGATTTTCCGATCCGACACGTTATTGCAAACACAAACAATCATTTTGTACCTCACTGCCATGGTTAAAGGCAGATTAAGAAATAAAAGTCCGCCGACAGAGATGTTCTTGCGGCGGTTGGTTGCTACTGCGCGATGCTTCTTTAACAGACCCGGCTTGCAGTCCCGAACCTGCTGAACAGGCTGTATTTCTCAGGCCGCGGCATCGTGCTCTCTACTACCGTGCCCCACTGCTCCGACAACTGCAGGCAGGTTGCCCGCAATACCGGCGCCAGGTTCGGCAAATCCGCCAGCGCCTTCAGATGCCGCTCGATCACCGAGGCCAGCTTGACGCAACCGCTGACTTCCTGGCTGTTGGCGGTGTACTGCGACATCAGGTGCAGCACCGCCGAGACCAGCAGCTCCGGCTGTGCCGGCGCGCCGTTTGGCTCCACAAAAGCCGGATTGATTTTCTCCGATACCATCAGCACTCCTATATCAGTATCTCGCTGGCTGGCGCTTGCTGCGGGCGGGCTGGTGTTGGATCAATTAAAAAATGCCGTGCTCAGGTTTCCAATCAAGCGGTCAGGATCAGCTTGTTCAGTTGCGTCAGCCGCAGCTTGTAAATCCGGCCGCCGTGATCGATTTCCAGTTCGCGCATTTGCTTGAACAGATCCTGGCTCTTGATTCGCGTGACTGCTGATGCAACTGACTTCGTGATGCTGGACACAGGGGTTTTCTCAACTTGTGTTTCGCGTCGGATCGTCTGGCTCATTATAGTCCTTTCTGTAAATGCGAACAATTCGTATTTGTATTATTCGTCACCTGAGCAGGGAATGCAAGCGTTTTTAGCGCATCTGTTGGCGTAATCTGGAAAAGATGTCAAGCGGGAAATATCAGCCGCGCCTTGCCGACGATGCACATAAGCAAGGCTGTTTCCAAGGAGGCTGAATTTTTGAGGGGGGGATGGGAATAGCGGCAGAGAGCCTAGGCGGCCAGACGTGAAACAAGCGCAAAGATTGCGCTTGTTTTATTAAAACCTCGTCAAGGAAGGCCGGCGGTCATTCTGCTTTTGGCTTGGCCGCTTCGCGCCGGTTGAAGCCTGCCACCATGTCGAAGCGGAACAGCCGGCATTCCAGCGCACCATTGAAGAAAGGCGTCTTGCGCGCTTCTTTCAGGCGCAGCAGCTTGGGCAAACCGAGGTCGGCCGAAAACAGGAAGATGCTCCAGCCGGCAAAGCGCTGCTTCAGCGTAGTGCCGAACGCGCTGAAGAAAGCGGTCAGCAAGTCGTCGCTGCTCAGGGTGCTGTCGCCGCGCACGCCGATCCGTTCGCCGTAAGGCGGATTGGTGAGCATGATGCCGTGTTCTGCGTCGGCAGGCGGTTTGACCTCTTGCGCTTCAATCTGCTTGACCGGCACTTCAAACAGGATGCCGGCATTGCGCAGGTTGTTCGCCGCGATCTGCACCATGTCGCCGGAGATGTCGCTGCCGAAGATGGTCGGCGTGGTGGGCAAAGGATTCGGCTTGAAACTGCCTTTGATCGCCAGCCATTTGGCGCTCTCGAAATCGTTGAATTTTTCAAAGGCAAAATGGCGGCGGGCGCCAGCCGGGATGCCGGCGAGGATCTGGGCTGCCTCCACCAGGATGGTGCCGGAGCCGCACATGGGGTCGAACAAGACGGTGCCCGGCTTCCAGCCGGAGGTGCGCAGCAGGCCGGCGGCGAGGTTCTCGCGCAGCGGCGCATCACCGGTTTCGGCGCGCCAGCCGCGCTTGAACAGGGCTTCGCCGGAGGTATCCAGGTACAGGGTAAAGTTATGGGCATCGAGGAAACCGACGATACGCATGTCCGGCGTACCGGTGTCTACCGAAGGCCGTTCATTGCACAGGTCGCGGAAACGGTCGCAAATGCCATCCTTGATCTTGAGCGTGGTGAATTGCAGGCTGCGCAGCGGCGATTTCACCGCGGTGACGTCAACCCGTATGGTGTGGCTGACCGGAAACCAGCTTTCCCATTCCTGTTCCAGCGTCATATCGTAGATATCGTTTTCGTTCTTGTACGCGCCATGCGTCAGGCGCAGCAGCACCCGGCTGGCGATGCGCGAGTGCAGGTTGATGCGCCAGGCGTCGCTCAGCAGGCCGGAGCAATGGACGCCGCCCGGCACCTGGTTATGGACCTTGAGGGTGACGGCGGGGGCGCTGAACTGCGCTATTTCATTCAGTTCTTCAGCCAGCGCGGCTTCCAGCCCGCGCGGGCAAGGGCAAAAATAGGAATGCGAATCTGTTGATAGATGTGACATGGGGGTACCCTTTATCCGTTGATACTGCAGTTGCACCTGGCTACCTTGACTAGCCAGGCGGTAAGAAAAATATATTTATCTGGCGAATGCACGCTCTACGAAGTCCAGCCGGTCCTGGCCCCAGAACGCTTCGCCGTCGACTACATACCAGGGCGCGCCAAAGATGTTGGCGGAAATGGCTTCCTCGGTAAAACGGTCGAATTCGCTCTGGACGCTGGCGGTTTCCGCCGATTTCAGCAAGGTCTTGCCGTCGTGCCCCAGTTCCGAGGCGATCGCGGCCAGGGTGGCGTGGTCAGCAATATTGCGCTGTTCGGCCCAGACTGCGCGCATTATAGCGCCGGTCAGCGCCAGGGCGGCTTCCGTGCCGTGCGCAAGCTGGCTGGCGATGATCAGTTTTGCGGCGTCGTCGCTCTGCACCGGGAAGAACGTCGGGTGCGGGTTCAGCGGCACCTGCAGGTATTCGCTCCAGCGCCGCAGCTCCTCCAGCCGGTAAGCCTGGCGCTGGGGCGCCCGTTTGGCCAGCGGCAAGCCGCCGGAGGTGTTGAAGACCTTGGACAAGTCGCAAGGTTTTAATGCGATCTTGACATCGTATTGATGGGACAACGCCACCAGGCGCGCATGGCCCAGGTAGGCGAATGGCGAATGCGGCGCAAAATAATATTCACAGAGCTTGCTCATGGCTGGTCCTTGGATAGGCTTAGAACGGTTTGACAACCACCAGGATAACGATGGCGAGCAGCAGCAGGACCGGGACTTCATTGAACCAGCGGAACCAGACATGGCTGCGGGTATTCGCCCCGTTTTCAAATTTCTTCAGCAGGCTGCCGCAGGCATGGTGGTAGCCGATCACGAGGATCACCAGGAACAGCTTGGCATGCAGCCAGCCGTTGCCTGGACCTTTGCCTATGCCATAGCCCAGCCACAGCCAGGCGCCGAATACGACTGCCGGCAGCGCCAGCATGGTCGTGAAGCGATACAGCTTGCGCGCCATCAGCAGCAATCTGCTGGTGGCTGCGGCATCGGTTTCCTGTGCCAGGTTGACCAGGATCCGCGGCAGGTAAAACAGGCCGGCAAACCATGATGCGATGAAGACAATATGCAGCGATTTGATCCAAAGCATGGCGTTCCTTTTTTTGATTATTGCGGGAAGGGTGATTGCGGTTGCATGCAACACCAATGCAAACCGGCGCTGCGGATATCGGGCAATAGCTTAAACGGGACCGGGGCTTCTTGCTCTGGTCCGCAAACAAAGAACCGGCGGCGGCAGTATCGGCACACCCGCCGCATGCTGCATTTTATTCGCGTACTTCGCCGTGCCCGAACACGACATATTTTAGCGAAGTCAGGCCCTCGAGGCCGACCGGGCCGCGCGCATGCAGCTTATCGTTGGAAATGCCGATCTCGGCGCCCAGGCCGAATTCGAAACCGTCGGCAAAACGGGTCGAGGCATTGATCATGACCGATGCGGAATCGACTTCACGCAGGAAACGCATGGCCCGCGAGTGGTTCTCGGTGACGATGCTGTCAGTGTGCTGCGAAGAATAGGTGTTGATATGGGCGATTGCCTCATCCACGTCGGCAACGATCTTGACTGACAGGATCGCCGCCAGGTATTCGGTGCGCCAGTCATCCTCGCTGGCGGCGGCCAGGTAGGGATAACCGGCGAGGATGGCCCGGGCTTCATCGTCGGCGCGCAGTTCGACTTCCTTGCCCTGGTACAGCTTGGCCAGCCGCGGCAACACCTGCGGTGCAACCGCGCGCGCCACCAGCAAGGTTTCCATGGTGTTGCAAGTGCCATAACGATGGCATTTGGCATTGAAGGCAATCTTCGCGGCCTTGTCGAGATCGGCCTGGTCGTCGATATAAACGTGGCAGATGCCGTCGAGATGCTTGATCATCGGCACCGTGGCCTCCTTGATCAGGCGTGCGATCAGGCCCTTGCCGCCGCGCGGCACGATGACGTCGACATATTGCGGCATGGTGATCAGGGCGCCGACCGCGGCACGGTCGGTGGTGTCGACTACCTGCACCGCGTCCTGCGGCAGGCCGGCGCCGGCCAGCCCCTCCTGCACCAGCCTGGCCAGCGCCTGGTTGCAATGATGGGCTTCGGAGCCGCCGCGCAGGATGGTGGCGTTGCCGCTCTTGATGCACAGGCCCGCGGCATCTACCGTGACGTTCGGCCGGGCTTCGTAAATGATGCCGATGACGCCCAGCGGCACTCGCATCTGGCCCACCTGGATGCCGGTAGGACGGTATTTCATGTTCGAGATTTCGCCGATCGGATCGGGCAGGCTGACAATCTGTTCGAGCCCGGCGACCATGGTGGCGATAGCCTGCTCCGACAGCGTCAGGCGGTCCAGCATCGCCGGCGCCAGGCCGTTGGCGCGCGCCGTTTCGAGATCGACCTGGTTGGCGGCGCGCAACAGGTCGGCGTCGCGCCGGATGGCGGCGGCGATCAGGCTCAGTGCGCGGTTCTTGACCGCAGTGTCGGCGCGCGCCATGGCGCGCGATGCGGCGCGTGCACGTTGTCCGACTTCGGTCATGTATTGTTGAATGTTCATATGCCTAAATTCTTCTTTGCAATTTACGCGTTTCGTCTGTCTAGTTAGTTGAGGACAGAGTAATTCGGCGCACGGCGGCGCCTCTTAAACTCTGTCCCCAATTAGTTTTAATTCCAACTGCAGCAATGCATCCCAAGCATCGCCGGAAAAGGCTTTTGCACGCAAGCCTTTCACCATCTTGTCGACTTGCGCCGCATCCTTCAGGGCCGCTTCCAGCGTCGCCAGGCTCAGGCGCCGCAGCGCCGGTTCCATCAGCCTCTCGCGTGGCCCCCAGATACGGTATTCCTTCAGCAGCGCGGGAATCGGACGTCCCTGGCTGGCTGCCGATTTCAATTTCAGCAAGGTGCGGATTTCCTCTGAAACCGCCCACAACACCAGCGGCAGCGCTTCGCCTTCACCTTTCAAGCCATCCATCATCCGCACCAGGCGTGCCGCATCGCCGGCCAGCATCGCTTCGTTGAGCTTGAATACGTCATAGCGCGCGACGTTGAGCACCGCATCGTGGCACTGTTCAAAACTCAGTTTGCCGGGTGGATGCAGCAAAGCCAGTTTCTGGATTTCCTGGTGTGCCGCCAGCAGGTTGCCTTCGACCCGGTCGGCGATGAAATCCAGCGACTGGCGATCTGCACTTTGCTGCTGGGCCGCCAGCCGCACGCCGATCCAGTTCGGCAAATGCGCCCGTTCCACCAGCGGAATATCAATATACACCGCGCTCTGCTGCAGGGTGGCGACCCAGGCCGCCTTTTGCGTCGCCCAGTCGAGCTTGGGCAGGGTAATGATGGTGACGTTGTCGGGATTGAGCGTCGCCGTATAGTTTTGCAAAGCCTGGCCGCCATCCTTGCCCGGCTTGCCGGTAGGGATGCGCAGCTCGATCAGTTTTTTATCGCCGAACAGCGATTGCGACTGGTTGGCGGCCAGCAGCTCGCCCCATTTGAAGCTGCGGTCGACCACCAGCACGTCGCGCTCGCTGCAACCGTTGCTGCGCGCGCTCTTGCGAATCTTGTCGGACGCCTCCAGCGCCAGCAGATGCTCGTCGCTGGTGATCACATACAAGGGCGCCAGGGTTTTCGCCAAATGGCCGTCCAGCGCGTCAAGCCGCAGTTGCATGCACCGGCCCTGGTTATTTGGAGGGGGCCGGAACTGGCGCCGGAGTTGCTGCCGGCGCGGTTTCAGGCTGGGTCGGCTGGGCGGTCTTGATGGCGGCCAGGCGGCGCAGGATCTGCTGCACCATGTCTGACTGCATGTCGCGGTACAGCAGGACTTCTTCCGCTGCCTTCGACAGTTCTTGCGACGAGTTGTAGCTGATATCGCGTTTCAGCGTGATCTGGGTGGCCGGCAGCAATTCCTTCTTTTGTGCGTCGACAACACGGAAAGTCAGCCGGTAATACAGCATGTACTCGCTGGCCCGGCCCGAACTGTTGGTGGTCAGGATGACTTTTTCACGCGTCTCGGCCAGCACATCCAGCGTTGCCTCGGCGCCCTCGGCAGAGCTCAGCACCTGGGTATTGCCGCTGGCCAGGATATTGCGCCTCAGCTCGATTCCCAGCGGCGAGTTGGCGCCGAAGGTCATGTACAGCGACTTGAATGGCAAGTTGGCCGTGCCGCGCAGATGGAAGCCGCAGGCGCACAGCAGCGCGGTCATGGCCAGTATCAACGGCCAGCGCAGCCAGTTGCGGGAATCGGCGGGCATTCTGAGAGGCATTCTATTCAACATTCGGGCATTCCTTGTTTCAAGATTCGAGGCCGGACCTGGTGGTCCGGCCATACGCGAGGTCAGGCGACGATATTGACCAGTTTTCCCGGCACCACGATGATTTTCTTCGGCGCGCCTTCGAGGTATTTCCGGACACTCTCGTTCGCCAGCGCAGCGGCCTCGATGCTGGCCTTGTCGGCATCCTTGGCGACGGTGATGCTGCCGCGCAGCTTGCCGTTCACCTGGATCATCATTTCGATTTCGCTTTGTTCCAGCGCCTTGCCGTCCACTTGCGGCCAGCTGGCGTCGAGGATGTCGCCGTGCACGGCGGCAAAGCCGAGCTCCTGCCACAGCGCGTGGGTGATGTGCGGCGCTATCGGATTGAGCACCCGCAGGAAAACCGACAGGCCCTCAGTCAATACCGCATTGCTGGCCGGCGACTGGTCGAGCTTGGCGGCTTCCAGGGTGTTCAGCATTTTCATGCAGGCCGACACCACGGTGTTGTACTGGATCCGCTTCAAGTCATGGTCGGCTTGCTGCAAAATCTTGTGCACTTCGCGCCGCAATGTTTTCTGCACATCGTTCAAGCCGGAAAAATCCGAGGTTGCGCTCGGCACAATATTGGCGGCGCGGGCATGGCTGAAGGCCCATACCCGGCGCAGGAAGCGGTTGGCGCCTTCTACTCCGGTGCCTGACCATTCCAGGGTCTGTTCCGGCGGCGAGGCAAACATGGTGAACAGGCGCGCGGTGTCGGCGCCGTACTGGTCGATCTGGGCTTGCGGATCGATGCCGTTGTTCTTCGACTTCGACATCTTTTCGGTGCCGCCGATTTCCACCGGCTTGCCGTCGGTTTTCAGGGTGGCGGTGAGCGGCCGGCCCTTGTCGTCGAAAGTCAGTTCCACATCTTCCGGGTTGTGCCAGGTCTTCTTGCCGCCGGCGTCTTCGCGGAAATAGGTTTCATTGAGCACCATGCCCTGGGTCAGCAGGTTGGTGAACGGCTCGTCGAACTTGATCAGGCCGAAATCGCGCATGACCTTGGTCCAGAAACGGGCGTACAGCAGATGCAGCACAGCGTGTTCGATGCCGCCGATGTACTGGTCCATCGGCATCCAGTAATCGTTGCGCGCGTCGACCATGGCGTCGTTGCTGTTTGGCGAGCAATAACGCATGTAATACCAGGACGAATCGACGAAGGTGTCCATGGTGTCGGTTTCGCGCCGCGCCGGCTTGCCGCATTGAGGGCAGTCGACATGCAGGAATTTTTCGTGCTTGTTGAGCGGATTGCCGCTGCCGTCCGGCACGCAGTCTTCCGGCAGGATCACCGGCAAGTCTTTTTCCGGCACCGGCACGTCGCCGCAATCGCTGCAGTGGATGATCGGGATAGGCGTGCCCCAGTAACGCTGGCGCGAGATGCCCCAGTCACGCAGGCGATAGGTGATTTTCTTTTCGCCCAGGCCGTGCGCCGCCAGGTCGGCGGCGACCGCATCGACCGCTTCCTGGTAGTGGAGGCCGTCGTATTTGCCGGAATCGACGCAGACGCCGTTTTCCTTGTCGGCATACCAGTCGTGCCAGCTTTCCTCGGAGTAGGTCTTGCCTTCGACGGCAATCACCGGACGGATCGGCAGCACGTATTTCTGGGCGAACGCAAAGTCGCGCTCATCGTGCGCCGGCACGCCCATGACGGCGCCGTCGCCGTAGGTGATCAAGACGTAGTTGCCGACCCAGACTTCGATCAGCTGGCCGGTCAACGGATGCGACACGTGCAAGCCGGTCGGCATGCCTTTCTTTTCCATCGTCGCCATGTCGGCTTCGATGACGCTGCCCTTTTTGCATTCGGCGATGAATTCCGCCAGCTCGGGATTGGTTTTGGCGGCAAAGGTGGCCAGCGCATGTTCCGGCGCCACGGCGCAGAAGGTCACGCCCTTGATGGTGTCGGCGCGGGTGGTGAATACCCACAGCTTGCCGTCCTGGATCAGCTTGCCGTCTTCTGCGATCTTGTGCGGGAATGCAAAGCGCACGCCGGTCGACTTGCCGATCCAGTTGGCCTGCATCAGGCGCACCCGTTCCGGCCAGCCTGGCAATTTGGTTTCGACGTGTTCCAGCAGTTCTTCGGCGTAGTCGGTGATCTTGGCGTAGTACATCGGGATTTCGCGCTTTTCGATCAGCGCGCCGGAGCGCCAGCCGCGGCCGTCGACCACCTGCTCATTGGCCAGCACGGTCTGGTCGATCGGGTCCCAGTTCACGGTGCCGGTCTTTTTGTAGATGATGCCTTGCTCCAGCATCTTCAGGAACATCCACTGGTTCCACTTGTAGTATTGCGGCGTGCAGGCGGTCATTTCGCGCGACCAGTCGATCGCCAGCCCCATCGCCTGCATCTGCTTCTTCATGTGCTCGATGTTGGCGTAGGTCCATTGCGCAGGCGGCACGTTATTGGCCATCGCGGCGTTTTCCGCCGGCATGCCGAACGCGTCCCAGCCCATCGGCATCAGTACGTTGTAGCCGTTCATCCGCAGATAGCGGTACATCACGTCGTTGATGGTGTAGTTGCGCACGTGGCCCATATGCAGCTTGCCTGAAGGATAAGGCAGCATCGAGCAGGCATAGAATTTCTTTTTCTCTTGGCCGTGCTGGTCCTTGGCATGTTCGACGGTCTTGTAGGCGTCGATGGATTGCCAGTGGTCTTGTGCTGATTTTTCGACGTCGGTAGGGCTGTATTTTTCTTGCATGACGGGAGCTAAAAGGTGAATGTTATTCCGCTTTGCAAAAGAACAAGGCGCCGCATCGTCGGCTGGAGATCAAACGTCGGCCGGGACGAATTCAGACATCTTGGTCGCTGCGAATCGGAATGTGAACTTGCTGAGCCAATACTCATGGCATCCGAACCAGTGATTATACTGGTTCGGATGCTGCTTTAGCGTATAGGTGGGGTGGAGTAGCGCTATGCGTACGCAATACCGGCCGGCCGGCAGGACAAGCGCAGCGTTTCAGATGGCGTTGAGGGGGCCGGCAAAGCCGTTCAGGGTGGCCGCGACCGCGCGTTCTGTGAGCTCAAGGCGTTTGCGTGCTTCCGAGCGCTTGTGTGACGGGATTTCCTGCAGGTTGGGGACAGGAATAACCTCGCAGCAGAGCTGGTATTCACCGTCGGGACGGCGGGTTGCCCCCATTTCTTGCCAAAAATCATCATAATCGGCGAGCACCTTGCCGGTGCGGATCTGATGAAACAAGACCCGGTTCCGGTTGCCTACCAGGATCAGCTTTTTGCAGCCGTAAGCCCGGCCGATTTCCCTCACCAGGCGCAGCATCAAGCCTTTCGGGCGCAGGCCGAACATGTCGCGGGTGGCGTTGCGCACCCGTTCCTGGGCATCGCTGCCGCGCGGGCCTTGCAGGCAGCCGACGCCGACGCAGGGGGCCAGTTCACTGCCGTAAAAGGTGAAGGCTACCGAGAACAGGCGTTGCTGGTCGCTGTACAGGTCGAGCGCCAGTTCGCCCTCGCGGTCAAGCGTGGCAATCGCCGACAGCTGGATTTCGTAGATGGCCCCGGATTTTCCGCTGAAACTGCCTAGCAGCAGCGGTGCTTGCGCCGCGCTCAGCACCAGGGGGCCGAGGCCTTGCCGGAAAATGAAGTCGTAGTGGCTGACCAGGATATTCATCCGGTCCTGGCTGCGCAGGCGCAGCGACTGGTAGGGGCGATAGATTTTTTGCAGCAGCCTGGGCGTGGCTTGCGCCAGTTTGGCGTGCATCGGCGTTGCATTCCAGTAGGCCAGCCAGCGCTGCGTCTGCTGGTAGTGGATCACGCTGCGGGCGCTCAGCTTGATCTGCTTGGCGAAATACGACAGGCCGCGCGGCGAGTGCTTCAGGCAGGTGTGCAGAGTAATGCGCGGACTGCCGTTGCCGGCGCGGGGCAAGGCTGGCTGGGGCAAGAAGAAAAGGGATATTTCCGACAGCAATGCCAGGTTTTGCAGGCGGCCGTGAAGGAGCCGCACGGCGCCGAGGCTGATGACTTTGCCATACCTGCTGTTCATGGCCAGCATCATCGCCAGGGAAACCAGGCCGGCGACAAAAATATCCAGCGGATAGTGCACGCCAAGGAAAATCTTGGCCCAGCTGACGGCCAGCGACAGCATCACCAGCAATACGCCTATCCATTTGATCTTGATGGTTTTTGCCGTCCACAGTGTCAGGCCGGTGGCCAGGATGATGGCAATCGTCACGCTGGGCGAGACGCAATGCGTGCTTTTAGCCTGGTACAGGTAATCATTCCATGCGGCCGGCACCAGGGTATCCCAGAGCGGGGGGATGAGTTTGCTGGCCAGCACCGCGGCGGCGGTCGTGACGATTGCCTTGAGGGAAAGCCGGCGGGTAGCCCTGCCACCGCTGATCCACAAGCCGACCAGGCTGGTCGGCACCAGGTAGACGCCCCATTCGGCGATCGCCAGCGCCAGCATGAACGGAATTCCGATATACCCGGGCGGGCCCGCCGACCACAAAAGGTGATTGTAAGAAGACAAAGTCATATGCGTGGGCGATCAGAATTGGGGTAAAAATGGTGCTAAAAATATATGTTTTGCAGGGCTGTACCTGCTTTGTTACTTTCAGACACATTAAGATACAAATAAAAATAGGATGTTACATGCAAACTTGCAAGCTGGAGTAATTTGATCGAATTATTGAATTGCCAAGCGGAAAGTGTTGATGCGGAAGCGGTGCAGCGGACTAGTGATGGGAAACCGCGAGAAGGAAGCGACGGCCGAGGGAAAAACCGGCAAGGCCAGGCGGCCCCACCGGATTCAGTGAATTACTTGGAGGGAGGAGTTTGCTGAAGGCCGGCGTCAGCGCAGGCCCAGTACATCCTGCATGTCATACAGGCCGCTGCTCTTGTCGCGCAGGAAACGTGCCGCGCGCAAGGCGCCCTGGGCGTAAGTGACACGGCTGGATGATTTGTGCGTGATCTCTACGCGTTCGCCGATGCCGGCAAACAGCACCGTATGGTCGCCGACGATATCGCCGCCGCGGATGGCGGCAAAACCGATCGAGGACGGATCGCGTTCCCCGGTGATGCCTTCGCGGGCATAGACTGCGACGTCGTCCAGCTTGCGCCCGAGCGCGCCAGCGACGACTTCACCCATCATCAGCGCGGTGCCGGAGGGGGCGTCGACCTTATGGCGATGATGGGCTTCGATGATTTCGATGTCGTAGCCATGGGAAAAGCTCTTGGCCGCCATCTCCAGCAATTTCAGCGTGACATTGACGCCGACGCTCATGTTGGAAGCGAACACGATGGCGGTCTTTTTCGCCGCCGCCGCGATTGCAGCCTTGCCGGCTTCATCGAAACCGGTGGTGCCGATAATCATCTTGATGCCATGGGCGGCGCAGTAATCCAGATGCTTCAGCGTGCCTTCGGGACGGGTGAAATCGATCAGGTAGGCCGCTTGCGCCAAGCCCTTGGCCAGGTCGGCTTCGATCAGGACATCGGCAGGCTTGCCGAGGAACGCCGCAGCGTCGGTTCCCAATTCAGGCGTGCCCGGCACGCCCAGCGCACCGGCCAGCAGCGCGTCGTCGGCGTTCTGGATCGCCTCGACCAGCATGCGTCCCATGCGTCCCGAGGCGCCTGCAACGGCTATTTTCATCTGAGTCATTATCAATTCGACGATCTGGACAATTTATAAATCAGTTCTTGGAAGGGCCTGGCGCGCTAGGCACGGTTGGGGCGATTTCCACATTCTTGACGCTCTTCCTGGCTTCTGCCGCGCCGCCTGAAAGCCGGTCCAGGTAGTCGTTCTCGGTAGGCAGGTTGCCGCCGTCGACGCGCGCCAGCAGGTTGCCGTTGAAGAAAACGCTGACCCGGCTGGTGGTGATTTCGCCATTGCCTTTTTGCAGGCGGAACACGTAGTCCCAGCGATCTTCATGGAACAGATCGGTCAGCAGTGGCGTGCCGAGCGCGAAACGCACTTGTTCCCGCGTCATGCCTTCTTTAACTTGTGCCAACATTTCTTTCGAGACAAAATTTCCCTGCTGGATATCGATCCGGTAAGGGGAGAAGATGCCCAGGAAGCGGCGATGCTTGACGGTTTGCACTCCGCTGGTATCGGTGACTACAGGGGCCGCCGCCGGATCTGCGCTGGCAGCGGACTGATCGAGCAGGGGTTTTTTTGAAGCGCAGCCGGCCAGGGCAGCCATCAAGACAACTGCAGCGGCTAAAGGGACGATGCGGGCGGAGGTACGGACAGGGGAGAGCAACATTCGCATAAGGATCTCAATTGATTGAGCAACTGTGCTAAAACGCTATATGATAAAGCAGATCATCCATTTGTGACCAAAACATGCCGAACAATCCATCCGAACTGAAAGCCAGCGGCCTCAAAGCCACGTTGCCACGCCTCAAAATCCTGGAAATATTCCAGAATAGCGAAGTACGCCACCTGAGCGCCGAGGACGTTTATAAAATCCTGCTGAGCGACAACCTCGATGTCGGCTTGGCGACCGTGTACCGCGTACTGACCCAATTCGAGCAGGCCGGGCTGTTGCAGCGCAATCATTTTGAAACCGGCAAGGCCGTGTTTGAACTCAATGAAGGCTCGCACCACGACCATCTGGTTTGCCTGGATTGCGGCCTGGTGGAAGAGTTTTACGACGAAGAAATTGAAAAGCGCCAGAAAATCGTCGCCAAGGAACACGGTTTCGAAATCGCCGACCATGCGCTGGCGCTGTACGGCCATTGCCGCGATTGCCGCAAGAAAAAAGGCTGATGCCAGTTCTTACGCTGCCTTGCGCTTGCGCGCCTTCGGCGCCGGCTTGGCGTTAGCCTTGCGCACCGCTGCCGCATAGGCCAGGCGCGCCCAGGGCGTCATCGCCGCAGCTGAATCCATCGCGTCTTCAGGCGCCGACCAGTAGCTCATCTCAATGGTTTTTCCTTTGCTTTCGAAGACGCAGGGCGTGCATCCGGCGGCGGCGAACTGCGGCCGGGTTTGGTCGTCGGTCTTGAGATACAGGACGCCATCGGCAACCAGGGCGATCATCACGCTATCGTGGTAGACGCCGTAGCCGCCGAACATCCTGCGCGCGCTGATGGCGCCCAGCGGCGCCAGCAGCTCGCGGATATAGTCGATGACGGCGTCGTTGCGGGACATGTTCCAGGCGGGTTCAGCTATGGCTCAAGGCGTTCGACAGCAGCTTGGCGGTGATATTGACGATCGGGATCACGCGTTCATACGCCATCCGGGTAGGGCCGATCACGCCCAGCGTGCCGACAATCTTGCCGTTGACCTCGTAGGGCGCGGTCACCACGCTCATTTCGTCCATCGGCACCAGCTGCGATTCGCCGCCGATGAAAATCTGGACGCCGGTGGCCTTGCCCGAGATGTCGAGCAGCTGCATCAGGCTGGTCTTTTGCTCGAACATGTCGAACAGCTTGCGCAAGGAATCCATGTTCGAGGACAAGTCGGTGACGCTGAGCAGGTTGCGTTCGCCCGAAATCACCACTTCGTCGCTGTTGTCGGTCATGGCGTCGCTGCCGGCTTCGACCGCGGCCTGCATCAGCCAGGTCATGTCGTCGCGCAGCTTGCGCAGTTCGCCTTGCAGGCGCAGGCGGACATCGTCCAGGCTGAGCCCGCCGTAATGCTGGTTGATGTAATTGGCGGCCTGCACCAGCTTGGCCGGGCTGTAGTCGACATCGGTCAGCAGCAGCCGGTTCTGGACGTCGCCGTTGGGGCTGACGATCACCAGCAGGATGCGTTTTTCCGACAGCCGCAGGAATTCGATCTGCTGGAAAATCGATTCGCGCCGCGGCGACAGCACCACCCCCGCAAAATGCGATAGAGATGACAACACTTGTGCCGCATTGGCAATGATCTTTTGTTGCGAATTTGGCTGCAGCCGCGCCTGCATCTTCGATTCCAGCGCGGTTTCGTCAATCGGCTCGACCGTCAGCAGGGTGTCGACAAACATGCGGTAGCCGCGCGGGGTAGGCACCCGGCCGGCTGAGGTGTGGGGACTGGCGACAAAGCCCATTTCCTCAAGGTCCGCCATGATGTTGCGTATCGTCGCCGGCGACAGTTCCAGGCCCGAGATCTTGGACAAGGCACGCGAGCCAACCGGCTGGCCGTCGGCGATATACCGTTCGACCAGGGCTTTGAGCAGGGTTTGAGCGCGATTATCTAGTTGCATATGGTTGTATTTTAGCGAGCGCCGGGCTTGCGTGCCAGCGGCTTATGCATGCACTTATACACTGTTTTAGCGGCTAACCGCGGTTTGTTCCAGCCACGCCTCCAGCTCAAGCAGGCTGGCGCAGCTGGCCTGGGCGCTGATGCCGGCCGGCAGCACGCGCTCGAAACGGTTGATCCAGACCGCCTGCAAACCGGCTTGCTGGGCGCCGGCCACGTCCAGCAAGGGGTCGTCGCCGACATACACCGCTTGTTCCGGCGCCACGTTCAGCGCTGCGCAAGCCGCATGGAAAATGCTGGGATCGGGTTTGGCGCAGCCGAAGCTGTGGGCCGCAATCGATGCCTGGAAATGCTGGGCCAGGCCGATTTTGCCAAGATCGGCGAAACCGTTCGAGACCGTACCCAGCGGCAGGCGCCGGCTGAGCCGCACCAAGGCCGGCTGGACGTCGGCGAACGGCGTCACCGCGTGGCGTGCTTCGGAAAATACCGCCATCGCCGCATCCACTTTGCCGGCGTCTTCGCCGACGCCGTTGAAAGCAATCGTCAGCGCCGCATGGCGCAGCCGCCACAGGTCGAACTTGAACACCGGGTTGCTCGCCACCAGTTCCATGCGCTGCTGGCGCAGGCTCTCGATGGTGAACTCGCGGGCGACCGCGGGAGCATTCTGGCGCAGCCAGTCGAACAGCAGCTGTTCGGCGCGCGCGATCACCGGCACGATCGGCCACAGCGTATCGTCGAGGTCGAACAGCACCGCTTTGACGGCGGGCGATTTGCCAGGCCGGAAACCAGGGAAGATAGCTGAATTATTCGTCAGGGCCATGTGCGTATCCTTCATTGCAAGCCTAAATTATGGTCTAATCGCCAGCATGTGGCCTATAAAATTACCTTCTCAAGCGGTTTTGCTAGAACCTATGCCGAAAACCATTGCGATCGTCGGCAAGTATTTCGCCGCCGGCATTTCCGAGTCGCTGACTGAAATCGCCGATTTCCTGCAAGGACGCGGCCACCATGTGGTGCTGGAGACCGAGACTGCGCAGAACGTCGCGCTGCCGATCGCTGCGATGACGCCGGCGCAGATCGGCCAGCAGGCTGACGCCGCGATCATTGTCGGCGGCGACGGCACCATGCTGGGCATTGCGCGCCAGCTGGCGCCTTACGATGTGCCCTTGATCGGCATCAACCAGGGCCGCCTCGGTTTCATCACCGATATCTCGCTGGAGCGCATGCTGCCGGTGCTGGGCGAAATGCTGGACGGTAAAGTCGAATCGGAGCGGCGCAGCCTGTTGCAAGGCTCGGTCATGCGCGACGGCCAGCAGATCTTCAGCGCGCTGGCGTTCAACGACGTGGTGGTGGCGCGCGGCGCCGGATCGGGCATGGCGGAACTGATGGTCGAGGTCGACGGCCGCTTCATGTACAACCAGCGTTCCGACGGCCTGATCGTGGCGACGCCGACCGGCTCGACCGCGTATTCCCTGTCCGCCGGCGGGCCTTTGCTGCATCCCTCGCTGGGCGGCATCGTGCTGGTGCCGATTGCGCCGCATGCGCTGTCGAACCGGCCTATCGTGATCCCGGACAGCAGCGAAATCGTGATTGAAATCGTCAACGGCCGCGACATGAGCGCCAATTTCGACATGCAGTCGCTGGCCAGCCTGCAGCATGGCGACCGCATCCTGATACGGCGCTCCGAACATACCATCACCTTTTTGCATCCGGCCGGCTGGAGTTATTACGACACCTTGCGGCAAAAGCTGCACTGGAACGAATATCCGTCGGCGGAAGGGCAGCTCAAGTAAGCCGCCGCCGATTTTGTTATGCTGGCCGACATTGCCTGGCGCTGCCAGGCCAGCGTTGTATTTACACCTATTTCGAGCCCTCCCATGCTGCGCACACTTTCCATCCGCGATTTTGTCATTGTCGATGCCATCGAGCTTGAGTTCGCCGCCGGCTTTACCGTATTCACCGGCGAAACCGGCGCCGGCAAATCCATCCTGATCGATGCCCTGGCGCTGGCGCTGGGCGGCCGCGGCGACGCCAGCGTGGTGCGCGAAGGCGCGGCCAAGGCGGACGTGACGGCGGAGTTCGCGCTGGCCGGCGAGACCGATGGCGAAGTCGGCGGCTGGCTGGCGCAGAACGAGTTCGCCAGCGAAGACGGCGTGATCCTGATGCGGCGCGTGATCGACAACGCCGGCCGTTCCAAGGCGTTCATCAACGGCGTGGCGGCAACCGCGGGACAACTGCGCGAGCTGGGCGAAATGCTGGTCGACATCCACGGCCAGCATGCGCACCAGTCTTTGCTGAAAAGCGATGCCCAGCGGCTGTTGCTGGATGGACAAGCCGGCTTGCAGGACGATCTGCTGGCCGTGGCCGGCGCCTTCAAAAGCTGGCGTTCGCTGGCGCGCCAGCGCGAAGAATTTGAAACCAACGCTAAGAACGTGCTGCTGGAACGGGAACGCCTGGAGTGGCAGGTCGGCGAACTGGAAAAGCTGGCGGTCAAGCCGGGCGAATGGGATGAGATCACCAACGAGCACAGCCGCCTGTCGCATGCCGCCAGCCTGATCGAGGGAGCGCAGGAAGCGCTCAGCGTGATTTCCGAAAACGACGCCAACGACAGCCCGCCGATGTTGTCGCAGCTGTCGGCGCTGAACCAGAAGATCGGCAAGCTGGTCGATGTCGACAGCAGCCTCAAGCCGGTGCTGGAAGCGCTGGAGCCGGCGCGCATCCAGCTGCAGGAGGCGGTCTACGCGCTGAACGATTACCTGAGCCGGGTCGAGCTCGATCCGGCGCGCCTGCACCAGGTCGAAGACCGGATGGAAGCGATCCATTCGGCCGGCCGCAAATTCCGGCTGACGCCGGACGAACTGCCGCAGGAGCTGGAAACCTTGTCGCAGCAGCTGCGCCAGCTGGCGGACGCCAGCGATCTCGACGCCATGAAGGCGCAGGAAGAAAAGCTGAAAGCAACCTACCTGGGGTTGGCGCAAAAGCTGTCGAAAGCGCGGACCAAGGCGGCCCAGGCGCTGGGCTCGGCGGTGACTGCGGCGATGCAGGATTTGAGCATGAGCGGCGGCCGTTTTGCGGTTGCGCTCAATCCTTGCGAGGCAGCCAGCTATGGCGTCGAGCAGGTGGAGTTCCTGGTGGCGGGCCATGCCGGCGTAGTGCCGCGGCCCTTGGCCAAAGTTGCCTCGGGCGGCGAGCTGGCGCGGATAGCGCTGGCGATTTCGGTGATTACTTCCAGTTCTACCGCAACGCCGACCTTGATTTTCGATGAAGTCGACAGCGGCATCGGCGGCGGCGTGGCGGAAGTGGTCGGGCGCTTGCTGAAACGCCTGGGACAGGATCGCCAGGTGCTGTGCGTCACCCATTTGCCTCAGGTTGCAAGCCAGGCCAACCAGCACTTCCAGGTCAGCAAGCAAAGCCAGGGCAACAAGACGGTGTCGGCGATCGACGGCCTCGACGCCAAGAACCGGATCGAAGAAATCGCCCGCATGCTCGGCGGCCTTGAGATTACCGCAACCACGCGCAAGCATGCGCGTGAACTGCTGGCGCTCTAACCCTGTTTCCTGGATCTGTTCGCATGGCATTCCGTAAAGAACCTCCGTTCACCCATGGCAAGGCCGGCAAGACCGCAATCGTGCTGGTCAACCTGGGCACGCCGGATGCGCCTACCACCAAGGCGGTGCGCAGCTACCTGAAGCAATTCCTGTCCGATCCGCGGGTGGTGGAAATACCGCGGGCGCTGTGGTGGCTGATTTTGCATGGCGTGATCCTGCCGTTCCGCTCCAGCAAGTCGGCGCATAAATATGCTTCCATCTGGAGCAACGAAGGCTCGCCGCTGAAAGTCCATACCAGCAAACAGGCGATCCTGTTGCGCGGTTACCTGGGACAACGCGGCCATCAAGTGCAGGTAGCTTATGCGATGCGCTATGGTTCGCCTTCGATACCGGAAGTGCTGGAGCAGCTCAAGGCCGACGGCTGCGAACGGATCCTGGTCTTGCCCGCGTATCCGCAATATTCGGCGACCACCACGGCATCGATCTATGACGCGGTATTTGCGCACTACGCGCAGGTGCGCAACGTCCCCGAGCTGCGTTTCATCAAGCATTACCACGATCACGAAGCTTATATCCAGGCGCTGAAGGAGTCAGTGCTTGCTTACTGGGCGATGCACGGCACGCCCGACAAGCTGATCATGAGTTTCCATGGCGTTCCCAAGCGTACCCTGCTGCTAGGCGACCCCTATCATTGCGAATGCCAGAAAACCGCGCGCCTGCTGGCGCAGCAGCTGGGGCTGGGCCCCGAGCAGTACCAACTGACCTTCCAGTCGCGCTTCGGCAAGGCCGAATGGCTGCAGCCGTATACCGCGCCGACCCTGCAAAAGCTGGCCAAGCAGGGCGTCGGCCGGGTTGATGTGATGTGCCCGGGTTTCACCAGCGATTGCCTGGAGACGCTGGAAGAAATTGCGATAGAGGCGAAACAGGATTTCCTGAGGGCGGGCGGCAAGGAGTTCCACTTCATCGCCTGCCTGAACCAGGCGCCGGCCTGGATAGCGGGCATGGCTTCGCTGGCCGAGGAGCACCTGATCGGCTGGCCTACCACAGAGAGTGAGCGGGAAGAATTGAAGCAGCAGGCTGAAGCGTCGCGGCAACAGGCAATGCGCCTGGGCGCCAGCCAATAAAGCGGCCTGGCCGGTCTGGAAAATTTGAGTGTTCTTGCGCCGCTGCGGCTAGGCACAACTATAATGAGCGCCCGATACCGGGTGCTTATGGACGGTTATTGTTTGTTTTGCAAGTTGCAAAGGCGAATAGCCAAAGTCAATATAATGCGATCAGTTGCGAATAGCTGATCCAGCTTGCTGCAAGCAAAATATAAACGACCAGAAATGCGGAAATTAACGGCAGTTTCACGATATTTCCTTTTTTGTTTGTTGGGACAGGGCAACATTCATTTCTTGGAGCCCACACCTGCAGCTTAGTTCCAATGCCGCGTTGCAGCAAACCTTGGCTGGTAAATCTTGTTTCAAATTGTTGCCGGGTTTGATCATTTCCCGGCGATTGAACCGCGGCTCGCAGCCAAATCAGGGCGCATTTTTTTTAACCCTTGAAAAAGTAAGGGCATAGCCTCATTTGGCTTCCTATACTTAGTAAGTTATTGATTGTTGGAGATTTTTGAATGGAACACATGGAAAATCAGAACGAACAGGCGCAAACGGAAAAGACCCCGGTTGCCGAAGATGCAACGGTAATTCCCGAAACAACGCTGGAAACCCAGTTGTCGGAAGCGCAAGCCAAGATCGCTGAAATGCAGGATGCTTTCCTGCGCGCCAAGGCTGAGTCGGAAAACGTTCGCCGCCGCGCTCAGGAAGATATTGCCCGTGCTCACAAATTTGCGATCGAAGGTTTTGCCGAAGCCCTGGTGCCGGTCAAGGACAACCTGGAAATGGCGCTGAAGATCGAAACGCCGTCGCTGGAGTCGCTCAAGGAAGGCGTGGAAATGACGCTGAAACAGCTGTCTTCCGCCTTTGAAAGAAACCGCCTGACGGAAATCTCGCCGCAAGTCGGCGACAAGCTCGACCCGATGAAGCACCAGGCAATTTCGACCGTGCCGGCGGAGCAGGAAGCCAATACCGTGGTGACTGTGCTGCAGAAGGGCTACGCCATCGCCGACCGCCTGCTGCGGCCTGCGCTGGTCGTCGTGGCGCAAGGAAAATAGAAAAAACGCCAGGAATAAGCGTGCCAGCGCTTGAAAGCGCCGCTTTTCTCCCTATATTCAGACCATCAAAACATTAACCAGATATTCAGTAAAGGACACACACCATGGGTAAAATTATCGGCATTGACTTGGGTACCACCAATTCTTGCGTTTCGGTCATAGAAGGCGGCCAGCCGAAAGTGATCGAAAACTCGGAAGGCGCGCGCACCACGCCTTCCATCATCGCTTATCAAGAAGACGGCGAAATCCTGGTCGGCGCTCCAGCCAAGCGCCAGGCGGTCACCAATCCGACCAACACGCTGTATGCAACCAAGCGCCTGATCGGCCGCAAATTCGACGAAAAAGAAGTGCAGAAAGACATCGCGCTGATGCCTTACAAGATCATCAAGGCCGACAACGGCGATGCATGGGTCCAGGTGCGCGAGCAGAAACTGGCGCCGCCGCAAATCTCGGCGGAAGTGCTGCGCAAGATGAAAAAGACTGCCGAAGACTACCTCGGCGAAGAAGTGACCGAAGCCGTGATCACGGTGCCGGCTTACTTTAACGACGCACAGCGCCAAGCCACCAAGGACGCCGGCCGTATCGCCGGCCTGGACGTCAAGCGCATCATCAACGAGCCGACCGCGGCTGCGCTGGCATTTGGCCTGGACAAGGCGGAAAAAGGCGACCGCAAGATTGCCGTGTATGACCTGGGCGGCGGCACCTTTGACGTTTCGATCATCGAAATCGCCGATGTCGATGGCGAAAAGCAGTTTGAAGTGCTGTCCACCAACGGCGACACTTTCCTCGGCGGCGAAGACTTCGACCAGCGCATCATCGACTACATCCTGGACGAGTTCAAGAAGATCAACGGCATCGACCTCGGCAAGGATGCGATTGCGCTGCAACGCATCAAGGCATCGGCCGAACGCGCCAAGATCGAGCTGTCGTCCTCGCAACAGACAGAAATCAACGAACCGTACATCGCCATGGCCAACGGCGCGCCTATCCACCTGAACCTGAAGATGACCCGCGCCAAGCTGGAATCGCTGGTGGAAGAGCTGATCGCCAAGACCATCGAGCCTTGCCGCATCGCCATCAAGGACGCCGGCGTCAAGGTTTCCGACATCGACGACATCATCCTGGTCGGCGGCATGACCCGCATGCCTAAGGTGCAGGAAAAGGTGAAGGAATTCTTCGGCAAGGATCCACGCAAGGACGTCAATCCGGATGAAGCGGTTGCCGTCGGCGCCGCGATCCAGGGTTCGGTCTTGTCGGGCGACCGCAAGGACTTGCTGCTGCTGGACGTGACGCCGCTGTCGCTGGGTATCGAAACCATGGGCGGCGTGATGACCAAGATGATCCAGAAGAACACCACCATCCCGACCAAGTTCAGCCAGGTGTTCTCGACCGCCGACGACAACCAGCCGGCCGTGACCATCAAGGTGTTCCAGGGTGAGCGCGAAATGGCTGCCGGCAACAAGGGCCTGGGCGAATTCAACCTGGAAGGCATTCCGCCGGCAGCGCGCGGCACGCCGCAGATCGAAGTGACCTTCGACATCGACGCCAACGGCATTTTGCACGTAGGCGCCAAGGACAAGGCTACCGGCAAGGAAAACAAGATCACCATCAAGGCTAACTCCGGCCTGACCGAAGAAGAGATCCAGAAGATGGTGCGCGACGCCGAGGCGAATGCCGAAGAAGACAAGCGCTTGAAGGCAGTGGCCGAAGCCCATAACCAGGGCGATGCGCTGGTCCATTCGACCAAGAAGTCGCTGGCGGAATACGGCGACAAGCTGGAAGCCGGCGAAAAGGCCAGCATCGAAGCAGCGATCAAGGAACTGGAAGAAGCGTTGAAGGGCAGCGACAAGGCTGCCATCGACAACAAGACCGCTGCCTTGACCACTGCCGCGCAAAAGCTCGGCGAAAAGATGTACGCTGACATGCAGGCGCAGCAAGCTGCCGCCGGCGGCGCTGAAGCCGGCGCAGCAGGTGCGGAAGCCAAGCCGAAGGAAGACGACGTGGTCGACGCCGACTTCAAGGAAGTAAAAGACAAGTAAGATCTTCGTCAGCGCTGTTTTGCCGCTTTATATCGGCGAACCAGCGCGAAGATGCGCCGGGCAGATGCTATTGCAGCTCTGTTCGGCGTTTTCGCTTAAACAACTGGGTGCAAAAAGATGGCGAAGCGTGATTTTTACGAAATATTGGGTGTTGCGAAAAACGCTACTGATGACGAAATCAAGAAGGCGTACCGCAAGCTCGCAATGAAGCATCATCCGGACCGCAATCCGGACAGCAAAGGTGCGGAAGAGAAATTCAAAGAGGCGAAAGAAGCCTACGAAATGCTGGCCGATCCGCAAAAGCGCGAGGCCTACGACCGTTACGGCCATGCCGGAGTCGACCCTAACATGGGTGGCGGCGGTGGCGGCGGCGGTTTTGCCGACGCCTTCGGCGATATCTTCGGCGACATCTTCGGCGGCGGCGGTGGCCGCGGCGGCCGTGGCGGCGGACCGCAGGTGTACCGCGGCGCCGACCTGCGCTACAACCTCGAAATCACGCTGGAACAAGCGGCGCACGGTTTCGACACCACCATCCGGGTGCCAAGCTGGGACGAGTGCGAGCCCTGCCACGGCAGCGGCGCCAAACCCGGCACCGAGCCGATCACCTGCCCAACCTGCGGCGGCCACGGCCAGGTCAGGATGCAGCAAGGTTTCTTCAGCATCCAGCAGACTTGCCCGAAATGCCACGGCAGCGGCAAGATCATTCCGGAGCCATGCCCATCTTGCGCCGGCGCAGGACGCATCAAGCGCAACAAGACGCTGGAAGTGAAGATCCCGGCCGGGATCGACGACGGCATGCGGATCCGCTCTTCCGGCAACGGCGAGCCAGGCATGAACGGCGGACCGACCGGCGACCTGTACGTGGAAATCCACATCAAGCCGCATGCGGTGTTCCAGCGCGAAGGCGACGACCTCCATTGCGAAATGCCGATCTCGTTCGCCAAAGCCGCCCTGGGCGGTGAAATCGAAGTGCCTACATTGAACGGCAAGGCTTCCTTCACGATTCCCGACGGCACCCAGTCCGGCAAGACTTTCCGCCTGCGCAGCAAGGGCATCAAGGGCGTGCGCTCGGGTTATGCCGGCGACCTGTTCTGCCATGTCGTGGTTGAGACCCCAGTCAAACTGAACGACCGCCAGAAAGCGCTGCTGCAGGAATTCGAGCAACTGACCAGCGAAGGCGGCGCCAAGCACAGTCCGCAGAGCAAGTCCTGGAAAGACAAGGTAAAAGAGTTCTTCGAGTAAACAGGACTACCCTTAGCCTCGCGAAAGCCGCCAACCGTACAAGGTTGGCGGCTTTTTTCATGGCGGCTCCCATAGGCATGGGCGCTGCCCAATCATCGTTAACAAATTCTTTATTGCATAATTTTGTCCAGCTCACTATTCTGTATAGGGTAATAATAAAACGATCGTTCTTTTATTTGCGGTCGATACAAACTCAAACTCCATATACAAACATAGGGGGAGACATGAAGATAGTTGCTCGTTTGAAGCGTGCAGGGGCTTGCGCCTGCGTGTTGTCTGCGTTGTTCCTGGCGCAGGGTGCATTTGCGGTAGACGTGGCCGGCGTCAAGATCGAAGAAACCGCCAAGGTCGGCAACCAGGACCTGAAGCTCAACGGCGCCGGGATCCGCTATAAGGTCATTTTCAAGGTCTATACCGCTGCCTTATATTTATCCGACAAGAAAACCACGGTGCCGGACGTACTGGCAGCGCCGGGCGCGCGCCGGATCGAACTGGTGATGCTGCGCGACGTCAGCAGCGAAGATTTCAGCCGTGCTTTCATGAGCGGCATCCAGAACAATGTGGACAAGGCGGACAAGTCGAAGATCGTCAACCAGCTGCTGAAATTCGGCGAACTGTTTGCCTCGATCCCGGAGCTGAAAAAAGGCGATGTGATGACCACCGACTGGATTCCGGGCGTCGGCACGCAGATCCACTTCAACGGCAAGCCGGTATCGGAGACGTTGCCTGACCTGGTGTTCTACAACGCTCTGCTGAAAATCTGGCTGGGCGAGAAGCCGGCGGACAGCAAGCTGAAGCTCTTGTTGCTGGGCCAGACAGGATAGGTTGCGCCAAAGGGAATGCTGCATATCGGATAAAAGCCGATGGCAATATCCAACTTTCTATAAAATAAGGCCCAGGATGTCGCGCATGTGTTGCAAAAACACTATGCAGATGGAACTTTATTGAATAGAAAACGATGACAGCAAACAACAAGCAATCCCTGACCCGAGAAGACCTTTTCCAGAGAAACCGCGAGTGGGCGGCGGCAATTACCGCCCGCGATCCGGAATTTTTCAAAAAACTGGCGTCGCAGCAGGCGCCGGAGTATTTCTGGATCGGGTGTTCCGACAGCAGGGTGCCGGCAAATGAATTGCTGGGCTTGCTGCCGGGTGAGCTGTTCGTTCACCGCAACATCGCCAACGTGGTCGCGCACAGCGACCTGAACTGTTTGTCGGTGCTGCAGTTTGCGGTAGACGTACTGAAGGTCAAGCATGTTTTTGTGGTCGGCCATTACGGCTGCTCCGGGGTCCATGCGGCGCTGACCAAGCGCCGTGTCGGGCTGGCTGACAACTGGCTGCGCCACGTTGAAGACGTGCACCAGAAGCATGAACGCTACCTGGGCGAAGCCTTGCCGGAAACCGTGCGCCACGACCGCCTGTGTGAACTGAATTCGATGGAGCAGGTCGCCAACATCTGCCGCACCACCATCGTCCAGGACGCCTGGGACCGCGGCCAGCCGCTGACCATCCATAGCTGGGTGTATGGCGTGCGCGACGGCCTGTTGCGCGACCTGGAAGTGACCGTCAGCTGCATGTCCGACCTGGAAAAGGGCATGGCGGCCAGCTTGAAGCGCTACGAAGATTAAAGCCGCCTGAGATTGCCGGGCGCCTGGCAATCATCGGACAAAAAAAAGACGACCAATCAATGGTCGTCTTTTTCTTTTGGCGCAGGCCGTACCGCGGTTACACCACGATAGTTTGCGCTTCGCCTTCGGCGCGGGCGCGGATTTCGCCGATCCGGTAGACGGTTTCGCCCGCGGCTTGCAGTTGCGCGACGGCAGCGTCGGCGTTTTCCTTGGCGACGATGACAGTCATGCCGATGCCGCAATTGAAGACGCGGTGCATTTCTGCGTCAGCCACCTTGCCGTGCTGCTGCAGCCAGGCGAACAGCGGCGGCATGGTCCAGCTGTCGCTGTGCAGCACAGCGGTCAGGTTGTCCTGCAGTACGCGCGGAATGTTTTCCACCAGGCCGCCGCCGGTGATGTGCACCATGCCCTTGACTTCCATCGACTCCATCAGCGCCAGCAACGGCTTGACGTAGATGCGGGTAGGCTCCATCAGCACGTCGGCCAGCTTGCGGCCGTGGAAGTCTGCATCCAGGTCGGGCTGGGCGACTTCGATGATCTTGCGCACCAGCGAATAGCCGTTGGAGTGCGCGCCGGAGGACGCCAGGCCCAGCACCACGTCGCCCGGGGTGATTTTGGTGCCGTCGATCAGTTTCGATTTTTCCACCGCGCCGACCGCGAAGCCGGCCAGGTCGTATTCGCCGTCCGGGTACATGGTCGGCATTTCAGCGGTTTCGCCGCCGATCAGGGCGCAGCCTGCCAGCTCGCAACCTTTGGCGATGCCCTTGATAACGTCGGTGGCGCTAGGCACGTCAAGCTTGCCGCACGCGAAATAATCCAGGAAAAACAGCGGCTCGGCGCCTTGCACCAGGATGTCGTTGACGCTCATCGCCACCAGGTCGATGCCGACCGTATCGTGGCGCTTCAGGTGGAAAGCCAGCTTCAGCTTGGTGCCGACGCCGTCGGTGCCCGACACCAGCACCGGCTCCTTGAATTTCTTGCTGATTTCGAACAGGGCGCCGAAACCGCCGATGCCGCCCATCACGCCTTCGCGCATGGTGCGCTTTGCAAAGGGTTTGATGGCCTCGACCAGGGCGTCGCCGGCGTCGATATCAACACCGGCATCGCGGTAAGAGAGAGGAACGTTGGACACGTTTGAAGTGGAAGTCATGATGTGATTGGCGGCAGAGGCGGTAAAATAGGGGGAATTCGGCCACGCACCTGAAATTCAGCGCTGCATCAGCGTTGCCTGTCAGGTCAAATAACCGGCCAAAAACAGCCAAACAAGAGGTAAATCAGTGGAGAATACGGCTTTCCCACGGGTTTTGTCTTGTTTTCAGCTTGTTTTTAACTTTCCAATCGCTTGGTTTCGGCCAGGTTATTGCGCGGTAAAAGCGGTATTTTATCAAACCGATCCATCAAACTTTCGATTCCATGCCATTTTCTTTTACCGACGAACAAAAACAAACCGCATTATGGCTAGGACTGGGCCTGTTGCTGATAGCGCTGATGGTGGCCTTGGGACCGATCCTGACGCCTTTCATCGCCTCCGCCATCCTCGCCTACGCGCTCAATCCCGGCGTTGACTGGCTGGCGCGCAGGAAGATCGGCAAGTTTCCCTTTCCGCGCGCGCTGGCGGTGCTGATCGTGATACTGCTGCTGGTGTTCGCGATCCTGGCGGTGATCCTGATCGTGGTGCCGGTGTTGCGCAAAGAGTTTCCCCTGCTGCAAGACCAGATCCCCAATTTCCTCAACAAGCTGGACGGCGTGATCGGCCCGCACCTGCAGGATTTCGGCATCAATGTACGGCTGGACGGCACCGGCATCAAAGAGATGCTGACCAAGCAGCTGGCCACCAGCGGCGACGAGATCTGGACCTCGGTGCTGGCTTCGGTCAAGGTCGGCGGCACCGCGGTGCTGGGCTGGCTCGCCACCATCCTGCTGGTGCCGGTTGTGCTGTTCTACCTGCTGCAGGACTGGCATGCGATCGTCGAACGCGCGAGCCGGCTGGTGCCGCGCCGCTGGCAAGGCAAGACCGGCAACATGACGCAGGAGGTAGACAGCCTGCTGGCGCAGTATTTGCGCGGCCAATTGCTGGTAATGTTGGTTCTGGCGATTTATTATTCGACCGGGCTGGCGATCGCGGGTTTTGACGTGGCGTTGCCCGTGGGCATTATTACCGGCCTGCTGGTCTTCATCCCGTATGTCGGCTTCGGCCTCGGGCTGGGGCTGGCGCTGATCGCGGCGATGCTGCAGTTCAGCGGCTGGCACGGACTGATTGCAGTCGCCATCGTGTATGGCATCGGCCAGGTGCTGGAAAGTTTTATCCTGACGCCGCGCCTGGTAGGCGAGCGCATCGGCCTGCATCCGCTGGTAGTGATTTTTGCCTTGATGGCCTTCGGCCAGCTGTTCGGTTTCGTCGGCATACTGCTGGCGCTGCCGTGTTCGGCGATCATGTCGGTGGTGGTCAAGCATGTGCGCGCACATTACCTGGACAGCAGTTTTTATAATACCTAAGCAATAATGCTCTCCAATTGATTGAGTTTAAGTAACAAGTGAAGAAACAAGAATGAGGCAGCTAACGCTGGACATTACTGCGGACGAGCCGCAGACCCTGGCTACTTTCGTGGTCGGGCAGAACCAAGAAGCCTTACAGTTCTTGCAGCGTCTGGTCGCGCCATCGGCGAAATCCCTCACCGCGCCGGGCGACCGCTTCGTTTACCTGTGGGGCCAGGCCGGCGCCGGCAAGAGCCATGTGCTGCAGGCGCTGGCCAGCAGCACCAGCGCGCGCCTGATCCATGGTCCGAATAACGACGCCGGCGCCTTCATTTTTTCGCCGGATGTCGCCGGCTACCTGATCGACAACTGCGACAAATTGTCGGCCGGCGACCAGATAGAAGCCTTCAACCTGTTCAACCAGATCCGCGAGCACGGCGGTTGGCTGGTCACCAGCGGCGAACTGCCGCCGTCCGAGCTGAGCGTGCGCGAAGACTTGCGGACCCGCCTCGGCTGGGGCCTGATCTACCAGCTGCACGGTTTGAGCGACGAAGAAAAGATCGCCGCCCTGACGCACGCGGCGCAAGCGCGCGGCCTGCATCTGTCGAGCGGCGTGTTACCCTACCTGATTACGCATTTCCGGCGCGACATGCGTTCTTTGTCGGCCATGCTGGACGAGCTCGACCGCTATTCGCTGGAAACCCAGCGCCCAATAACGCTGCCTTTGCTGCGCAGCCTGCTGCAACTCGAATCCGAAGATAAACAATCACTATGAACCTGGCCCTATTCGACCTTGACCATACGCTGCTGCCTGTCGACTCAGACTATGAATGGGGGCAGTTCCTGGTGCGCATCGGCGCAGTCGATCACGACGCCTTTGAAAAGAGCAACGCCGAGTGGTTTGCCCAATACCAGGCCGGTACGCTGGATCCGGTCAAATACCTGGAATTCGCATTCGGCACCTTGTCGCAATTCCCGCGCAGGCAGCTTGATGCCTGGCATGAGCAGTTCATGGCGCAAGTGATCCATCCGCAGATTACCCCGGCGGCGCGCGCCTTGCTGCAGAAACACCAGGACGCCGGCGACCTGGTGGCGATCGTGACCGCCACCAACAGCTTTGTCACCGAGCCGATCGCCAAGGCCTTCGGCGTCGATTTCCTGATCGCTTCCGATCCGGAAACCACCGGCGACGGCGAGATCACCGGCAAGCTGCTGGATACGCCCACCTACGGTCCCGGCAAGGTGATCCACACCCATGCCTGGCTGGCGACCATGGACATGACGCTGGCCAGCTTCCCGCGCAGTTTTTTCTATAGCGATTCGCACAACGACCTGCCGCTGATGGCGCTGGTCACCGACCCCATCGCCACCAATCCGAACGCCCGCTTGAAAGAGCATGCAATTGCCCACGGCTGGCCCATCCTGAATTTATTCGACGCGCAATGATCAAGAAGCTGATTCGCTCCATCCTTGGGAAAAAGAAAAAAGATCCCACCCAACCGTTGGTACTCGGCCCTAAACAGCATGGCATCGATCCGCAGCTGGTATCGCCGAATGCGGTAAGGGTCACCAAGACCCTGCAGGATAACGGCTTCAAGGCCTTTATCGTCGGCGGTGCGGTGCGCGACCTGCTGCTGGGCGTGAAGCCCAAGGATTTCGACGTCGCCACCAACGCCACGCCGGAACAGGTCAAGCGCCTGTTCCGGCGCGCCTTCATCATCGGCAAGCGGTTCCAGATCGTGCACGTGATGTTCGGCCAGGAACTGATCGAAGTCACCACCTTCCGCGGCGCTTCCTCCGACGGCTCGCCGAAAGATGAGCATGGCCGCGTATTGCGCGACAACACCTTCGGCGAGCAGCACGAAGATGCGGTGCGGCGCGATTTCACCATCAATGCGATGTACTACGATCCGGCCACCGAAAGCGTGCTCGACTACCACGGCGGCATCGACGATATCCGCGCCAAGACCTTGCGCATCATCGGCGAGCCGGAGGCGCGCTTCCGCGAAGACCCGGTGCGCATGCTGCGCATCGTGCGTTTCGCCGCCAAGCTCAAGTTTACGATCGACCCGGCCACCCGCGCGCCGATACCGGTGATGGCGGCGCTGATCGACAATGTGCCGGCGGCGCGGGTATTCGACGAAATGCTGAAGCTGCTGATGAGCGGCCACGCCCTGGCCTGCCTGCAGCAATTGCGCAAGGAGGGCCTGCATCACGGCTTGCTGCCTTTGCTCGACGTGGTGCTGGAGCAGCCGCTGGGCGAAAAATTCGTCACCCTGGCGCTGGCCAATACGGATGTCCGCGTACAGCAGGGCAAGCCGGTTTCCCCCGGCTTCCTGTTTGCATCCCTGCTGTGGCACCAGGTGCTGGAAAAATGGACCGCCTACAAGGCCGCCGGCGAATTCCCTATCCCGGCGCTGCACCTGGCGGCCGACGACGTGCTGGAAGCGCAAACCGACAAGCTGGCCCTGCAGCGCAAGATCGCTTCCGACATGCGCGACATCTGGGCCATGCAGCCGCGCTTTGAGCGCCGGGTCGGCAAGGCGCCATACAAGCTGCTGGAACACCTGCGCCTGCGCGCCGGCTACGACTTCCTGCTGCTGCGTTGCGCTTCTGGCGAGATCGACGGCGAAATCGGCGAGTGGTGGACCGCCTTCATGGAAGGCGACGGCGCCGAGCGCGAACTGCTGCTGGCGCAAAAGCCGAAGGTGGCAGCCGAAGCGGCTCCCGCCAAAAAGCGTGCGCGCCGGCGCGGCTCGCGCAGCGGCGCCAAGGGTGTGAATCCAGGCAGCAGCGCGGGCGGCCGCGGCAACGACGATCAAGGTGGTCAATGAGCGGAATTTCTCCTGCCGCCGAAGCGGTCACCGCCTATATCGGTATCGGTGCCAACCTGGGCGACGCCAGCGGCCAGGTCCAGCGCGCCATCCTGCAGCTCGGCAAATTGCCTGACACCAGCCTGGATGCGCAATCCAGCCTGTTTTGCACGGCGCCGCTGGATGCCGGCGGCGACGATTACACCAACGCCGTGGCGCGCATCAAAACCCGCCTGAGCGCGCATGCCTTGCTGCAAGGCTTGCAGCAGATCGAACAGGATTTCGGCCGCCAGCGCCCCTATCCCAACGCCCCGCGCACGCTGGACCTGGACCTGCTGTTATATGGCCAGTCGACATTCGCCGATGCGGTGCTGACCGTACCGCACCCGCGCATGACGCAACGCGCTTTCGTCCTGATTCCGCTGCTGCAGCTGGATCCTTTCGTCGTCATTCCCAAGCAGGGGCCGGCGCACCAGTTTGCCCCGCAAGTCGCGGACCAGGCCATCCGCAAGATATAAGAATCCGTTTTATGAGGACAGCCTGCCGGATGCGCCAGCTTCTGGCACACTGATCCTTTCACGCATGCAGCACATCTCTCAAACATGAATCTAGACAGCTACAAGTACATCGTCGTCGAAGGGCCGATCGGGGTCGGCAAGACCACGCTGGTCAACAAGATCGCCATGCACCTGGGCGGCAAGGTCTTGCTGGAGCAGCCGCAAGCCAATCCCTTCCTGGAAAAGTTCTACCGCGATGCGCCGCGTTATGCGTTGTCGACCCAGATGTTCTTCCTGTTCCAGCGCATCAACCAGCTGCGCGATTCGGCGCAGAACGACATGTTCGACAGCCCGGGCCACCTGGTCGCCGATTTCCTGCTGGCCAAGGATCCTATCTTCGCCCGCCTGACGCTGGCCGACGAGGAGTTGAAGCTATACCGGCAGATGTACGATCATCTGCGGCCGCAGGCAGCGACGCCGGACCTGGTGATTTACCTGCAGGCCGAGCCGGAAACCTTGATCGAGCGCATCAGGAAGCGCGGCATCGAGATGGAAGCAAGCATTTCGCCGGAGTACCTGGCGCGCCTGTGTGAAAGCTACAGCCGCTTCTTCTATCACTACGAGGAAGCGCCGCTGATGATCGTCAATAACGAACACCTGGACCTGGCCGGCAGCGATGCCGATTTCAGCTTGCTCTTGGCGCGCATCGACGGCATGCGCGGCAAGCGCGAATTTTTCAATCGTGGAGAATGACAATGGCAGGATATTTACAAGGCAGCGACCCGGCGGCACGTAACAAGCCGATCACCATCCCGGCGCTGCAAGCCTTGCGCGACAAGGGTGAAAAGATCACCATGCTGACCTGCTACGACGCCAGCTTTGCCGCCCTGATGGACCGCTGCGGCGTGGAAACCCTGCTGATCGGCGATTCGCTCGGCATGGTGTGCCAGGGCCACAGCTCGACCTTGCCGGTCACCCTGCAAGACATCGTGTACCACACCGCCAGCGTGGCGCGCGGCAACCGTACCGCGCTGGTGCTGTCGGACCTGCCGTTCGGCACGTACGCCACGCCGGAAAGCGCATTCGAGAATGCGGTGCCGGTGATCCAGGCCGGTGCTCAGATGGTCAAGATCGAAGGCGGCACTTGGCTGGCGCCGACCGTACGCTTCCTTACCGAACGCGCGATCCCGGTCTGCGCCCATCTCGGGCTGACGCCGCAGTCGGTGCATCAGATGGGCGGCTATAAAGTGCAGGGCAAGTCGCACGCGGCTGCCGAGCAGCTGAAGGCCGACGCCTTGGCGTTGCAGGCGGCAGGCGCCAGCCTGCTGGTGCTGGAAGCGATTCCGGCGGCGCTGGGCAAGGAAGTCAGCGAACTGCTGACGATCCCCACCATCGGCATCGGCGCCGGCCCGGACTGTTCCGGCCAGGTGCTGGTGATGCATGACCTGATGGGCGTTTTCCCCGGCCACAAGGCGCGTTTCGTGAAAGATTTCATGGAAGGGCAGACCAGCATCGATGCCGCTGTGCAGGCCTATGTCAGCGCGGTGAAGGACAAGTCGTTTCCGGCGCCGGAACACTGTTTCTGAGAGCCTCCGGCCACGGCGGGCACCGGGCCGGCGCCTGAATTGAAAACGGCGCCGAGAATCGGGCGCCGTTTTTTTCGTGATCAGACTTAGTGTTGCCGGCCGTTGCCGCCTTGCGCCAAGGTTTGCAGCGGCGCCGGCTGGCTGTCGTTGCCGATGCCTTGCGGCGGCGTGACCACCAGCGGTTCGCTGCGCGAGCCTTGCGCCGACAGCACGTTCGAGGTGGTTTCGGGATTGGCGTTCCAGACCGGGTCGGCGATGCCGTCGAATACGCTCTTGAGCTGCTTGCCCCAGTTTTCGCGGATCATCTGGAAGTACTGGTTCTTCTCGCCGATGGTGACAAAGCGCGTGACCGCCAGCGTATCTTTTTCATACAGCAGCATGTCCAGCGGCAAGCCAACCGAGACATTCGAGCGCAGGGTCGAGTCCATCGAAATCAGCGCGCATTTTGCCGCTTCGTCCAGCGACGAGGCTGGCGTGATGACACGGTCGAGTATCGGCTTGCCGTATTTCGATTCGCCGATCTGGAAATACGTGTTTTCATTGTGCGACTCGATGAAATTGCCGGCCGAATAAATCTGGAACAGGCGGCAGCGCTCGCCCTTGATCTGGCCGCCGAAAATGATGCTGACGTTGAAATCGATGCCGAATTTCTCCAGCGCCTGCGCTTCCCGTTCATACACCGAACGGATTACTTCGCCGACGATCTGCGCCGCTTCGTACATCGAGTCCACGGTCCAGATGGTCTTGCCGGCGGCATTCACGCGCTCGCCGATGATTTCCTTGATCGACTGCGAGATCGACAGGTTGCCGGCGGTCATGAACACCATCAGGCGCTCGCCGGGATTTTCGAACACGCTCATCTTGCGCGACGTGGCGACATGGTCCACGCCCGCATTGGTGCGCGAGTCGGAGAGAAAAACCAGGCCGGTTTCCAGGCGGAGGGCAACGCAGTAAGTCATGGTGTCGAAGAAAAATACAAAGTGGCGATTTTACAGGAAGCCAAGGCGGTTTCTCGATCAGATTGAGTTTTACATTAACAATACGACAATTTATTGTAAGTTGATGTAAGCCGCTTATTGATCGGATGGTAAAGCAGAAACGTTGACTTGCACAGTCAGGGTTTCTTCTCCGCCGCCGCGCCGCACGCCGCGCACCGGCGCGGCGGAGTCGTAGTCGCGTCCAATTGCCAGCCTGCAATAATTATCGCTGGCAAAACATGCATGGGTGACATCGATGCTGATCCAGCCGGCGAAGCCGCTTTCCTGCACCCAGACGTCGACCCAGGCATGGCTTTCGGCGTGGCTGGTGTTGCCGGGATCGATATAGCCCGATACATAGCGCGCCGGGATGCCGGCGATATGGCAGCAGGCCAGGAACAGGTGCGCATGGTCCTGGCACACGCCCTGGCCCAGCGCCAGCGCATCGTCGGCGCTGCTGGTTACCGCGGTCGAGCCGCTTTGATAGGCGACCGCCGCGCAGATCGCCTGCGCCAGCTCCAGCAGCTGCCTGCTGTCGGCGCCGCTGCGCAGATTCCGGTGGGCGAACTCCATGACTGCCGGCGTGGCTTGCGTCAGCAGGGTCGGCACGGTAAACACCAGCGGCGAAAATTCTCCCGCCTGCGGCAGCCGGCCCTGCTGTAGCGGCGTCACCGCTACCGTGCCCTCGGCGATGATGCGCACCTCGTGGTGCGGTTTGGTGACCGTCAGCGTATGGCTCAGGTTGCCGAACGCATCGATGTACGGATGGCGGTTGCCTGAACTGCTGATATGCCAGGCCAGCGTGCGCTGCTGCGCTTCCGCCCGCGGCGACAGGCGCAGCTGCTGGATGGTGTAGGTGAGCGCCGCGGTGTAGTGATAAACCGTTTCATGCCGGATGGTCAGTAGCATGTCAGGCATCAGGTGTTGAGGGGCACCAGGAAATCGCGGCTGATGCGATTGCCAAGCTCGAAGATCCGTTCGAAAAAGCGGGTCAGGTAGTCATGCAGGCCGGCGTCGAGGATTTCCTCGAGATTGCTGAATTTCAGGTCGGCATGCAGTTTCCCCGCGAACCGCTCGGTATCGGAGGAGGTGTCGTTGTGCACATGCTTGAGGTTGCCGACCACCTGTTCCATGCAAGACAGCAGCGAACGCGGCATGTCCGGCCGCAAGATCAGCAAGTCAGCCACGCGCGCCGGCGTAATCACGTCGCGGTACACCTTGCGGTAGATTTCAAAACCGGATACCGAACGTAGGATCGCCGCCCAGTAGTAGAAGTCGATTTGCGGATCCGCGATGGAATCCTGCTCCTGGCTTTGGCGCTGGCCGGTTTGCAGGTTCTTGGTGTAGGTGCCTTCCTTGGCGCCGTGGAATTTGACGTCGATGATGCGGGCCGTATTGTCGGCGCGTTCCAGGAAGGTGCCGAGGCGGATGAAGTGGAATGCTTCATCCTTGAGCATGGTGCCGATGGTGACGCCGCGCGACAGGTGAGAGCGGTGCTTGACCCATTCGAAAAACTCGCTCGGGTTTTGCTCCAGCGCGTTGGTCTGCAGGTAACCCTGCATCTTGATCCAGGTGGCGTTCTGGATTTCCCATGCTTCGGTAGTCAGCGCGCCGCGCACCGCGCGCGCATTCTCGCGAGCCTGCTTCAGGCAGGAAGCGATCGAAGAAGAATTGCTGGGATCGCGCACCATGAAATCGATCACGTCTTTTTGCGTGACGACGCTGTATTTCTTGTCGTAGGCGTGGGTCAGCTCGGAAATGCCGAGCACTGCGCGCCAGCCTTTTTCAACGTCTTCGATCGACTGCGGCAGCAGCCCCGTTTGCACGTGCACGTCGAGCATGCGTGCGGTGTTTTCTGCCCGCTCGGTGTAGCGGGACATCCAGAACAAATGATCGGCGGTGCGACTGAGCATGTTATTTCTCCAGAATCCAGGTGTCTTTGGTGCCGCCGCCTTGGGACGAGTTGACCACCAGCGAACCTTCCTTGAGGGCGACGCGGGTCAGGCCGCCGCGCACCAGGGAGACATTCTTGCCGGACAATACGAACGGCCGCAGGTCAAGGTGGCGCGGTGCGATGCCGGATTCGACATAGGTCGGGCAGGCCGACAAGGCCAGGGTCGGCTGTGAGATATAACCGTCCGGCTTGGCGATCACGCGCTGCCGGAAATCCTCGATTTCCTGCTTGGTCGAGGCCGGGCCGACCAGCATGCCGTAGCCGCCGGCGCCATGCACTTCCTTGACCACCAGGTCCTTCAGGTTGTCCAGCGTGTACTGCAAGTCTTCTTTCTTGCGGCACTGGAAGGTCGGGACATTGTTCAGGATCGGCTTCTCCGACAGGTAGAACTGGACCATGTCCGGCACGAAAGGATAGACCGACTTGTCGTCGGCGACGCCGGTGCCGATGGCGTTGGCCAGCGTTACGTTGCCGGCGCGGTACACCGACAGCAAGCCCGGCACGCCCAGCGACGAATCGGGGCGGAAGGCGAGCGGATCGAGGTAGTCGTCGTCGATCCGGCGGTAGATCACGTCGACCCGCTTGGGGCCGCGCGTGGTGCGCATGTAGACGTGGTTGTCGTTGACGAACAGGTCCTGGCCTTCGACCAGCTCCACGCCCATCTGCTGGGCCAGGAAAGCGTGCTCGAAGTAAGCCGAGTTGTACATCCCCGGCGTCATCACCACCACCGTCGGATCGGTCACGCCGACCGGCGCCACCGAGCGCAGGTTATCGAGCAGCATGTCGGGATAATGGTCGACCGGCGCGATCTTGTGGCGCAGGAACAGCTCGGGGAACAGCCGCATCATCATCTTGCGGTTTTCCAGCATGTAGGACACGCCCGACGGCACCCGCAGGTTATCTTCCAGCACGTAGAACTCGCCCTGGCCGGCACGCACGATATCGACGCCGGCAATGTGCGCATAGATGTCGGAAGCGACCGAGATGCCTTGCATTTCGGGACGGTACTGGGCGTTGCGGAAAATCTGTTCAGCCGGGATCACGCCTGCCTTGACGATGTTCTGGTCGTGGTAGATGTCGTGGATGAACATGTTGAGCGCCTTGACGCGCTGGATCAGGCCGGCTTCCAGGACCGCCCATTCCTGCGCGTGGATGATGCGCGGAATGATGTCGAAGGGGATCAGGCGTTCGGTGCCGGCGTCGTTGCCGTACACGGCGAAGGTAATCCCGACCCGGCGGAAAATCAGGTCGGCTTCGGCCCGTTTGCGGGCGATCGTTTCAGCAGTCTGAGCGTTGAGCCAATTGGAAAATTCGCTGTAGTGCGGGCGCACCGACGAATTGCCATCGGAGTACATTTCATCGAAAAAATTTGCCATGATCTTGCTTTGCTGTGGTTTGATCGGAAACTATCAAGTAGCTATCAAGAAGCGTGCCCGTAGCAAGCTGCTGGTTGCCTATTAAGCATTGTCTTAATTAAAGACTAACATGCGGTCTTGCTTGTTGAATAGGCTTTATTTTCAGTATTGCCAGGACAGCTCTTAGCAAATTTTGCTTAATCTGAGTGGCGTCCTCCGTCATGTTTGGATTGCAAAAAACAGCCATGTGAAATGCCGCTCAACCCGCCTTGCCCCATGGCGCCGGCGCCGGGACGGCGCACGGTGCGGGCATGTCGATCGAGGTGAATGCCGCCGGGCTAACGATTTCAAGATACTCCATGTCTTCCGAGTAGTCGAATAAAAAATGCACGATGCCCGGGCGCTGGTGCACGCAGTCGCCGGCCTTGACCAGCGTTTCCTTGTCCTCGTACATGAAGCGCGCCCAGCCTTTGAGCATGTAGACGATGTGGAAATTGGCTTCATGCCGGTGCCAGCCGGTGCCGATTTCGGGCGCCATGTTGGCCTTCACCAGGTGCGCCACCACCTGGCCGCCGGTAGCGGCGGCGATGCCGAGGTCGCGGTACAGGAAAAAATCGCGCAGGCCGCCTGATTCGAATGCGGTGTCGCCTTCGCGCACATGGGAGAACACAGTCTTGGGTCCCGCTTCAGTCTTGGTGTCCATTGCAGCTATCCTTTCCTTGGCATCGGAAATCGTTTTCAGAATTCCACGTCCAGTTCATTGATATCGTCCGGCTCCAGCTTGGCCGCCTTGATCCATTCCTGCATTTCCGGCAGCGCCATGATGCGCTTGCAATAGGCGCTGCAGACGGAATCCAGTTTTACATCGTACGTCAGAAAACGCGTCGCCACCGGCGCATACATGGCGTCGGCCATCGAGCGCTCGCCGAACAGGAAGGGGCCGCCATAGGTTGCCAGGCACTGTTTCCAGATGGTGGTGATGCGCTTGATGTCGGCTTCGGCGCGCGACCACACCTTGAAGTCGGGGAAATGCGCCTTGATGTTCATCGGCAGCGCCGAGCGCAGGGCGCTGAAGCCGGAATGCATTTCGCCGCAGATCGAACGGCAGTGCGCGCGCGCGGCGCGGTCCGCCGGCAGCAGCCCGGCCTTGGGGCGGATTTCGTGCAGGTACTCGCCGATGGCCAGGGTATCCCACACCACGATGTTGCCGTGGTATAGACAGGGCACCAGGATCGACGACGACAGCAGCAGGATTTCGGCGCGCGCATCCGGGTCGTCCGGCGAGATCAGGTTCTCCTGGAATTCCAGGCCGGAGAACCGGGTCAGCAGCCAGCCGCGCAAGGACCACGACGAATAGTTTTTACTGGTGATGCTCAGGGTGGTCTTAGGCATGGCAATATTCTTCCGTATTGGATCGAAAGCGTTTTTGATTGGCAAACCGTTTGATGTCTACTGAGCAAAGGCCGTGCCAGAGATATGGGCATGGATATTGCACCTAGCATGTTTGCCGGCATTCCAATAACAGGGTAGTCCCATGACTAAAATTTACCAGGCATATCAGGGCTATGCGGATTTCAGCGATCCGATGCGTGCATGGGCTGGCGCTGCCGCACCGATGTTGGGCTACCGTTTTCCCGGCTGGCCCGACAGCCTGGCGCTGCGCAAGCTGGCTGCCGCCTGCGAAGTTTTTTCATGCACCCGCTTGACGCATCAGCGCCCCGCATTCGGGATCGACAGCGTGGAAGAGAGCGGCTGCACGGTTTCGGTGCACGAAGAGATCGCCGACCAGACGCCATTCTGCACCTTGTTGCATTTCCGCAAGGAAACCAAGGCCGCGCAGCCGCGCATCCTCCTGGTTGCGCCCATGTCCGGGCATTTCGCCACTTTGCTGCGCGGCACCGTAAATACCCTGCTGCGCGACCATGACGTGTATATCACCGACTGGCACAACGCCCGTGACGTGGCGCTTAGCGACGGCCGTTTCGGTTTCGACGAATATGTCGCCCACCTGATCCGCTTCATCGAGAAGATCGGCCCCGGCGCGCATGTAGTGGCAGTCTGCCAGCCGACCGTGGCGGCGCTGGTGGCGGTGTCGCTGATGGCGGTCGACAAGCACCCGGCGCAACCAGCCAGCATGACCCTGATGGCGGGGCCGATCGATACCCGCATCAATCCGACCGCGGTCAACCAGCTGGCCAAAAGCAAGCCGATCGACTGGTTCGAGAAAAACCTGGTGAGCACCGTGCCCGGCCGTTTCGCCGGCAGCCAGCGCCAGGTTTACCCCGGTTTCCTGCAGCTCAATGCATTCATGAGCATGAACCTGGAACGTCACCTCAAGGCTTTCCAGAACCTGTACAACTACCTGGTCGATGGCGAAGACGAAAAAGCCAACGCCATCAAGACGTTTTACGCCGAATATTTCGCCATGTCGGACCTGGCAGCGGAGTTTTACCTGGAAACCGTGCAAAGCGTGTTCCAGGATCATGCATTGCCGCTTGGTGAAATGCAGGCATTAGGGCGTACGATAGAGCCGGCGGCAATCCGGCGTACCGCATTGTTTACCGTGGAGGGAGAAAAGGATGACATTTGCGCAGTAGGCCAGACCGTGGCGGCCCAGGACATGTGCAGCGGCATACGGCCGTACATGAAATCGCACCATGTGCAGACCGGCGTCGGCCACTACGGCGTCTTCAACGGCCGCCGCTGGGACAATGAAATCTATCCGCGCTTGCGTGATTTCATCCACAGCCATCATCAGTACCAGTAATATCAGTACCAGTAATTCTGGTTTTGTGGCAGCTGCAGAAGTTCATGCACTGAATGATTATTGATTGTCGCAGAGGATATCCATGTCAATTCACGTAGCACTCAATCATCTCACCACCTATCGTTATGAGCGTCCGATCAGCCTGGGCCCGCAGATCATCCGCCTGCGGCCGGCGCCGCATTGCCGCACCCGCATCCTCAGCTATTCGCTGCGGATACTGCCGGAGCCGCATTTCATCAACTGGCAGCAGGACCCGCAAGCCAATTACCTGGCGCGCCTGGTGTTTCCGGAAAAGGCCAGCGAATTCCGCATCGAGGTCGACCTGGTGGCGGAAATGTCGGTGCTCAATCCCTTCGATTTCTTTCTTGAGCCGTATGCCGAGAAAGTGCCGTTTTCCTACGCGCCTGAGCTGCAGAACGAGCTGGAACCGTACCGCAAGAAGCTGCCGCTGACGCCTCTGCTGCAAAAATTCCTGGACCAGGTGCCGCGCGAAAGAATCCGCACCGAGGATTTCCTGGTCAGCCTGAACCAGCAGCTGGCGCAACTGATCAGCTACACCATCCGCATGGAACCGGGCGTGCAGACGCCGGAGCAGACCTTGAGCCTCGGTTCCGGCTCCTGCCGCGATTCGTCGTGGCTGCTGGTGCAGATACTGCGCTATCTCGGGCTGGCGGCGCGTTTCGTCTCCGGTTACCTGATCCAGCTGACGGCCGACCAGAAATCGCTGGACGGCCCGTCCGGCCCGCAAACCGATTTCACCGACCTGCACGCCTGGTGCGAGGTCTATCTGCCGGGCGCCGGCTGGATCGGCCTCGACCCTACTTCCGGCCTGTTCGCCGGCGAAGGACACATCCCGCTGTCCTGTACGCCGGAACCGTCGTCGGCGGCGCCGGTGAGCGGCATGGTGGAGCCATGCGAAGTCGAATTCGAGCATGCGATGAGCGTGCGCCGCATCTGGGAATCGCCGCGCGTCACCAAGCCGTACAGCGAGCAGCAGTGGGAGGAAATCGAAGAGCTGGGCCATGCCATCGACGACGACCTGGACGAACTCGACGTGCGCCTGACGATGGGCGGCGAGCCGACTTTCGTCGCGCTCGACGACCCCGAAGGGGAGGAATGGAATACGGCCGCCATGGGGCCTACCAAGAAACCGCTGGCAGCCGAACTCTACCACCGGTTGCGCCAGCAGTATGCGGCGCAAGGCTTGCCGCATTTCGGCCAGGGCAAGTGGTATCCCGGCGAGCAGCTGCCGCGCTGGGCGCTTAACTGCTACTGGCGCCGCGACGGCGAGCCGATCTGGTCGACGCCGGCCTTGATTGCCGATGAAACCAAGAAGCAAGCCACCGACGACACTATCGCCGAACGTTTTTTGCTGGGAGTTGCAGCGCGCCTGACGCTGGACCGGCAGTATGTGTTCGCCGCCTATGAAGATATCTATTATTACCTGTGGCGCGAACGCCGCCTGGCGATCAATGTCGATCCCTCCGATGCGCGGCTGGACGACAAGCAGGAACGGGCGCGGCTGGCGCGGGTCTTTTCGCAAGGCTTGCGCAAAGTCGCCGGCTACGTTTTGCCGCTGGTCCGCTCCGATGATGAAAGCGGCTGGCAAAGCAGCAGCTGGTATTTGCGCGGCGAACACTGCTACCTGCTGCCGGGCGATTCTCCCCTGGGCTACCGATTGCCGCTCGATTCGCAGCCGTGGGTCAAGAAAGCCGATTATCCTTTTGTGCACCAGCAGGACCCGACCCAGGAATTCCAGCCGCTGCAGGTAACACAGCAAATCCGCCAGCAGCTGGCGACGCCGGCTGCCACCACTAGCAAGGCAACTGCGGCGGATGCGCTGAAGTACAGCTCGACCTCGTACAGCTCAACCTCGTACAGCGCGGCTTTCACCAGCGAAGCGCAAGCGGCGCCGGCGCCGTTCGAATCGGCCGACCAGATTGCCCGCACCGCCTTGTGCGCGGAAGTGCGGCAAGGCGTGCTGTACCTGTTCATGCCGCCGCTGGCGCGGCTCGAGGATTACCTGGAACTGGTGGCGGCGATCGAAGCGACGGCGCTAGCCCTGGAGCAGCCGTTGCTGATGGAAGGTTATGAACCGCCGCATGATCCGCGCCTGGGCAAGTTCAGCGTCACGCCCGATCCCGGCGTGATCGAAGTGAATATCCAGCCCATGCACAGCTGGGGCGAACTGGTCAGCAACACCACCTACCTGTACGACGTGGCGCGCGAGACCCGGCTCACCACCGAGAAATTCATGCTCGACGGCCATCATTCCGGCACCGGCGGCGGCAACCACCTGGTGCTGGGCGGCGCCACCACCAGCGATTCGCCGTTCCTGCGCCGGCCCGACCTGCTACGCAGCCTGATCAGCTACTGGCACAACCATCCGGCGCTGTCTTACCTGTTCTCCGGCATGTTCATCGGCCCGACTTCGCAGGCGCCGCGCGTCGACGAAGCGCGCAATGACGCGGTGGTCGAACTGGAGCTGGCGTTTACCGAAATGGAGCGCCAGCTGGCCGGCGGCGAATGTGCACCGTGGCTGGTGGACCGGCTGCTGCGCAACCTGCTGATCGACGTCACCGGCAATACCCATCGCGCCGAATTCTGCATCGACAAGCTGTATTCGCCCGATAGCAGCACCGGCCGCCTCGGCCTGCTGGAATTGCGCGCGTTTGAAATGCCGCCGCATGCGCGCATGAGCCTGACCCAGCAGCTGCTGTTGCGGGCGCTGGTGGCGCGCTTCTGGAAGACGCCGTACAAGCCGCGGCGCCTGGTGCGCTGGGGCACCGAACTGCACGACCGTTTCCTGCTGCCGCACTTCATCTGGCAGGATTTCTGCGATGTGATGGACGACATGCAGCAGGCCGGCTACGCGCTCAAAGCGGAATGGTTCGCGCCGCATTTCGAGTTCAGGTTCCCGAAAATCGGCGATTTTGCGATCAACGGCATCGGGCTCGAATTGCGCACCGCGCTGGAACCCTGGCATGTGCTGGGCGAGGAAAGCCGTTCCGGCGGCAACGCCCGTTACGTCGATTCCTCGCTGGAGCGCTTGCAGGTGAAGGTGAACGGCATGGCGCCGGATCGTTATGTGCTGACCTGCAACGGCGTGCCGGTGCCGCTGCAGCCGACCGGACGCGTCGGCGAGTTCGTCAGCGGCGTGCGTTACCGCGCCTGGCAGCCGCCGTCGGCCCTGCATCCGACCATCGGCATCGACTCGCCGCTGACCTTCGACCTGGTCGACACCTGGAACGGCCGCAGCCTGGGCGGGTGCCAGTATCACGTGGTGCACCCTGGCGGGCGCAGCTACGAGACCTTCCCGGTCAATGCTTTCGAGGCGGAAAGCCGCCGCCTGGGGCGTTATTTCCGCCTCAACCACACCCCGGGACCGATGCAGGTAACGCAACCGATAGCATCCATCGAGTTCCCATTTACGTTAGACTTACGTCACTTCTGATCAAGCTCGGCAACCGCGGTGTAAAGGAACTGCAGCGCAACTATTTCCGGTTTGCGCTGCAGTTTTTCAGCACCCTGTCGGCAGGGTTTGCATTTAAATTGTTCCAGGTGATGCAAGCGATCAACTATGTACCGGCGTTTACTCGAGAGTTATCCCGCAGAGGCGGATCGTTACGACGAAATGCTTGAAGCGGGCGGCCGCCTGCGGCCGCACTGGCGGACCTTGATCGACCAGCTTGAAGGGCTGTCGCCGGAGATCCTGCGGCGCCGTGCGCGCGAGGTGCGCGAAGCGATTGCCGCCGACGGCGTGACCTACAACGTATACGCCGATCCGCAGGGCGCCAACCGGCCCTGGGAACTGGATCTGTTGCCGCAAATCATTTCCGCCGACGAATGGCAGATCTTGTCCGCTGCGGTGGTACAGCGTGCGCGCCTGCTCAATGCCGTGCTGGCCGACCTGTACGGCCCGCAAACGCTGCTGTCCGAAGGACTGCTGCCGCCGGCGCTGGTATTCGGCCAGCATGGCTACCTGTGGCCTTGCCGCGGCATCGAACCGCCGGCCGGCATACACCTGCACCTGTACGCGATCGACCTGGCGCGTTCGCCGGATGGTCACTGGTGGGTCATGTCGGACCGCACCCAGGGACCGTCCGGCGCCGGCTACGCCTTGCAGAACCGGCAGATCATGTCGCGCGCATTGCCGGAGACGGTGCGCGACATGCATGTGCAATCGCTGCTGAAGTTTTTCCATACCCTGCACGACAGCCTGAACGCACTGGCGCCGGCCGCCGGCGAAACGCCGCTGGTGGTGCTGCTGACGCCGGGGCCGTATAACGAAACCTATTCCGAACACGCGTTCCTGGCGCATACCCTGGGTTTCCCGCTGGTCGAAGGGGCCGACCTGATGGTGCGCGGCGACATGGTGTACCTCAAGACCCTGAGCGGCTTGCGGCGCGTCCATGCGATCCTGCGGCGGCTGGACGACGATTATTGCGATCCGCTCGAGTTGCGCGCCGATTCCGCGCTCGGCATTCCCGGGCTGGTGCAGGCGGCGCGCCTCGGCAATGTGCTGATCGCCAATTCGCTCGGCAGCGGCGTGCTGGAGTCGGGCGCCTTGCATGGTTTCCTGCCGGCCATCTGCCAGCGTTTGCTGGGCCAGCCGCTGGCGCTGCCGGCGGTGGCGTCCTGGTGGTGCGGCGAAAAACCGGCGCTCGATTACACCTTGGCCAACCTGGAGCAGCTGGTGATCATGCCGGCGTTCCCGTCGATGCGCATGCAGCCGGTCTATGGCCATAGCCTGAATGCGCAATCGCGCCAGCGCCTGGTGGAGAGCCTGCTGGCCCAGCCGCATGCTTATGTGGCGCAGGAATGGGTGCGTCTGTCGCAGGCGCCGGTATTGTCGCGCAGCGGCGAATACCGCCTGATGAGCCGTGCGGTCAGCTTGCGGGTATTCGTGGTCGCCGCCGCCGACGGCAGCTACCATGTGATGCCCGGCGGCTTGACGCGGGTCGCGCCGCGCCAGCGCAAGGATGTGGTGTCGATGCAGCAGGGCGGCGCCAGCAAGGATGTCTGGGTGCTGAGCCCGGTGCGCGCCGAGGCCGGCGATGCGGTCGCGCCGGCGGTGGCGCCGCTGGAGGATGGCGACGGCCGGCAGCGCACGCTGGATTTCATCCGCAGCACGGTCGACATTTCATCGCACGCCGGCGAAAACCTGTTCTGGATGGGGCGTTACGCCGAGCGCTGCGACAACCTGGCGCATCTGCTGCGCGCCACCTTGCAGCGCAGCACCGACCTGCAGGGCGAAGTCCGTGAAACCTTCTACCAGCTGTGCGAAATCTGCCGCGGCCTCGGGATTGCCCTGCCGGCCGCATCAGCGACGGCGCGGCCGACCGTCGCCGCCCTGCAGCAGGCGCTGATTGCCGCCATCGCCGATCCCACCGCCAGCGTCGGCATTGCCGGCAACCTGCGCCACCTGCATCATTGCGGCTATCAGGTGCGCGAACATCTTTCGCTGGACAACTGGCAGGCGCTCAACCGCATGCCGGGCCTGACGACCGACAGCAGCGGCCCCGGCGGCGTGACGCCCGCCGCCGCGCTGTACATGCTCAACAATGTCATCCAGGCTTGCGTCGGCCTGGCCGGCCACGCGCTGGACGACATGACGCGCGACGAAGGCTGGCATTTCCTGATGCTGGGCCGGCATATAGAACGCATGACGCACCTGGCGGCCTTGTTCAGCCAGTTCCTGCTGCTGCCGGCGGAGCGCCAGAACCGGACGCTGCCGTGGCTGCTGGAATCGGCCAACAGCGTGGTCACCTACCGCGTACGCTACCGGCGCGCGCCGGAATGGCTGCCGGTGCTGCATCTGCTGATATTCGACGTCAGCAACCCGCACGGCATTGCATTCCAGTTCCATATGCTGGAGCGCTATCTAAGCGATATCGGGGAACAGCTCGGCACCCTGAACATGGACACGCCGGCGCACCTGTCGGCCTTGCTGCGCGAATTCGAATTGCAGGACCTCGGCCATGATTCCTTGTTCGTGGCCGACGCCCACGCCCGCCTGGTGCAATTGATGCGCGACGCCATCGGCGGCGCCTTTTCGCTGTCCGACGAGCTGGCGCGGCATTTCTTTACGCCCTTGAATGCGCCGGTCAGCCAGGGAGTGTCATGATGGACCAGCATACCTACCACATCCGCCACGACACCCATTACGCGTATTCGCAGGCAGTGCGCCTGTCGCACCAGATGCTGCGCCTGACGCCGCGTTCCCTGCCATGGCAAACCTGCACTTCGCACGGCATCAGCATCACGCCGGAGCCGCAAAACCTGCGCATGTTCCTGGACAGCTTCGGCAATCCGCTGCAATCGTTTTCGCTGGAAAACGACCATACCGACCTGCGCGCGCTGGCCGAATCCTGGGTCACGCTGACGCCGCGCCAGCTGCCGCCGGCCACGCCGTCCTGGGAGCAGGCCCGCGCCGCGCTCTCATACCAGGCGGGCCAGTTTCTATTGCCTGACGACCTGGAAGCCACGCGCTACCTGTTTGAGTCGGCGCACGTGCGGATCAAGCGTGAATTCCTGGCGTATGCAGCCGAGTCGTTCACGCCCGGGCTGCCTTTGCTGGCCGGGATCGATGCCTTGATGACGCGGATTTTCCAGGAATTCACCTTCGACCCGCTGGCTACCACCGTCTCTACCCCGGTCACCGAGGTATTCGCTACCCGGCGCGGCGTATGCCAGGATTTTGCCCACTTCATGCTGTCCTGCCTGCGCTCCCTCGGCCTGGCGGCGCGCTATGTCAGCGGCTACCTGCTGACCGAACCGCCGCCCGGACAGCCGCGCCTGATCGGCGCCGATGCGTCGCATGCCTGGGTGTCGGTGTATTGCCCGGGATTCAATGGACAAGCCAGCAGCTGGATAGATGCCGATCCGACCAACGGCATCTTCCCCGACACCAGCCATATCACGCTCGGCTGGGGCCGCGATTTTCTCGACATTTCGCCCTTGCGCGGCGTGCTGATCGGCGGCGGCCAGCAAACCATGGATGTCGCCGTCACCGTCATGCCGGCCCATGAAGCGCCAGGCTTCGGATTCGCGGTTTGACCGATGCATGCTCTGACCTCATTTGATCGCACCTGAAAAAAACATATGAAAACATTCATCCAGCACTGCCAGTTGGCCGCCTGTGCCATGGCCATATTTTCGACGCCGTCTGTTCATGCGGCTGAACCGCCGATCGCACCACAAGTGCAGGATGCTGCGCAAGCAAGTTTCAAGGAATGGGCCGAGGTGCTGGCAATTCCCAACGACTCTGCGGTAGCCGCCGATATCCAGCGCAATGCCGCCTGGTTTGAACAGGCTTTTCAGCGGCGTGGTTTCCATACCAGGCAATTGCCCAATAACGGCAAGCCGCTGCTGTTTGCAGAGTTTCCAAAGAGCGGTCCCGGTCTTCCCACGGTACTGTTTTATGGACACATGGATGGACAGCCGGTTAATCCTTCTGAATGGCAGCAGAAAAGCCCGTGGACGCCGGTATTGAAACAGCGCAATGCAGCCGGCCAGTGGGAAGCCATGCCGCTGGACAAGCTGTTCGCCAAGGATGTCGATCCTGAGTGGCGTTTGTTCGCCAGGGCTTCAGCGGATGACAAGGCGCCGATCATGATGTTGCTGGCTGCGATCGACGCACTCAAAGCCGGCGGCAAGGCGCCGGCGATCAACCTCAAGGTCATTCTTGACGCGGAAGAAGAAAAAGGATCGCCGTCATTGGGCAGCGTCATCAAGCGGAATCAGGATGTGTTGAAGTCCGATATGCTGGTCGTGCTGGACGGTCCGATGCACCCCAGCAATCAGCCGACATTGGTATTCGGCAATCGCGGAATCGTTGTCGGCACTTTGAAGGTTTATGGCCCGAAGCAAGATAGCCATAGCGGACACTACGGCAACTATGCCGCCAACCCGGCGCAATTGATGGCGCGTTTGCTGGCATCGATGAAAGATGACGAGGGCCGAGTGACGGTTCCCGGTTATTACGATAGCGTCAAGCTGGACGCCGATTCATTGCGTGTCATGCGCGCAGTGCCAGACGACGAAGCGGCGCTGCGTCAGCGCCTCGGGATTGCGGTGGCAGATAAGGTCGGACAAAATTATCAGGAAGCGATGCAATATCCGTCGCTCAATGTGCGTGGCATGCAATCTGGAGATGTCGGCGAGAAGGCTCGCACTGTCGTGCCGGCGATGGCCGTCGCCGAACTGGATCTGCGTACCGTGCCTGAAACCGAGCCGGCGGCCTTGGCGGCTTTACTCAAGGGATTTACGGAGAAGCAGGGCTTTCATCTGGTCAATGGCGAACCGAGCGATGCGGATCGCGCCCGCTATCCTAAACTGGCTTCGCTTGAGTTCGAGTCGGCATCGGCTTCCAGCAGCGCCGTTCGTACCGATCTGCATGCGCCAATCAGTAATTGGCTGCGCCGCTCTCTGACCAAGACCTACGGCAAGGAACCGGTGCAGATCAGAATGATGGGCGGCACTGTTCCGACTGGCGCGCTAGTCGATGCTCTGAAAGTGCCTTTCGTGATTGTGCCGCTGGTCAATGCCGATAACAATCAGCACAGCGCCAATGAGAATATGCGGTTGGGAAATTACGTCAATGGTGTGAACAGCCTTGTAGGTATCCTGTCGGAGCCCTTCGGCAGCAAACCCTGAACGATCTGGAAACCGGCACGACAGCAGTCAAATGGGGTCAGAGTTTTTTTTCGCGGGTTTTGCGAAAATTACTCTGACCCCATTTGACGTTCTACGGCGCACGGATTTGATCTACCAGCTTCGTTGCGCGCGGGTCTGGCGGCGGCGTCAGCAGGCTGACCACGACCAGCGCCAGCAAGCCGGCCGGCACGCCGAAGATGCCGGCCGCCATCGGCGCGATGTGGAACCACTGGCCGGCGGCCGAACCGCCCAGCGCCGGATAGGTGTGCAGCATGTAGTAGATGCACGTGCCGAAGCCAACCACGATGGCGGCGATCGCGCCTTGCTGGTTGCCGCGTTTCCAGAACACCCCCAATGCCAGCACCGGGAACAGGGTCGAAGCCGCCAGTGAAAATGCGGCGCCGACCATCGACAGGATATCGCCCGGCTTCAGCGAAGCGGTATAGGCCGCCAGCAGCGCCACCACCAGCAACAGCAGCTTGGACACCGTGACGCGCTTGGCGGTGGAAGCGTGCGGGTCGATCATCTTGTAATAGACATCGTGCGACAAGGCGTTGGAAATCGTCAGCAGCAAGCCGTCCGCGGTCGACAATGCCGCCGCCAGCCCGCCGGCCGCCACCAGCCCGGACACAAAATAGGGCAGGCCGGCGATCTCCGGCGTCGCCAGCATGATCATGTCGCCGTCCAGGGTGATCTCCGACAATTGCACCAGGCCGTCATGGTTGAAATCGGTAATGCTGACCAGCGGATTGCTCTTGTCGATATTGGCCCAGTACGAGACCCATTCCGGCAGGTGCGCATAATCGGAGCCGACCAGCGAGGTGTAGATATAGTATTTCACCAGCACCGCCAGCGCCGGCACGGTGAGATAGATCAGCAAGATGAAAAACAGCGTCCAGAACACCGACTTGCGCGATTCCTGCACCGACGGCGTGGTGTAGTAGCGCATCAGGATATGGGGCAGGGATGCGGTGCCCATCATCAGGCAAAACACCAGGGCCAGGAAATTGTTGCGCCTGATATCGGATGCTTCGCGGGTGGCGCCGGGAAACGGCGTTGCCTGCGGCACCGGCGGTTCGGCGCGCGCCAGGTTGCTGGCCTTGTCCTGCTGCCATTTGCGTTCGGCTTCCTCGGGCGTTTTAGGATAGCTGTTCAAGGCGCGGTTGGCGGCGCGGATCTCGATCAGGGAACTGTTGTTGCGTTTCAGCAGTTCCAGGTGCTGCTGCGCTTCGATCCGTCCCCGTTCCCAGGATTTCGGCAGGTCGCGCAGGCGCGCGTCGTAGTCGTCCGCATTGGCCTTGAAGATCGCCCGCACTTCGATTTCTTTCGGATCGACGTCGAGCTTTTTCTCGATGCTGCTGATCTGCGCCAGCACCGAGCCGTAGGAAACCTGCGCCACCGGGCTGTGCGTATGTTCCATCGACAGCCAGACCACCGGGATCAGGTAGGCAAACAGGATGATGATGTATTGCGCTACCTGGGTCCAGGTGATCGCCCGCATGCCGCCCAGGAACGAGCAGACCAGGATGCTGGCCAGGCCGAGGAAAATGCCGACCGAAAAATCGACGCCGGTAAAACGCGAGGTGATCAAGCCGACGCCGTAGATTTGCGCCACCACGTAAATGAAGGAAATCACCACCGTGGCGGCCACCGCCAGTATCCGCACCGGATTGCTGCTGGTGCGGCCGCGGTAGCGCGCCGCCAGGAAATCCGGGATCGTGTACTGGCCGAACTTGCGCAGATACGGCGCGATCAGCACGGCTACCAGGCAGTAGCCGCCGGTCCAGCCGATGATATAAGCCAGGCCATCGAAACCTTGCAGGTAGAGGCCGCCGGCCAGGCTGATGAACGTGGCGGCGGAAATCCAGTCGGCGGCGGTCGCCATGCCGTTGAACAGTCCAGGCACCCGCCGCCCCGCCACGTAATATTCGGAGACGTCCGAAGTGCGGCTCATGATGCCGATGCCGGCGTACAGGACGATGGTGGCGAACATGAACAGGTAGCCGATCCAGGTGCGCGGCAACCCTTCTTTTTCGAGTATCGCCAGCACCACCAGCAACAGGATGAAGCCGCCGGTGTACCAGGCGTAATAGCGGACCAGGCGCCGGAAAAAAGAGCTGTCCTTCATTGCAGCTCGCGGTCCGGCTGGCGGCGGTCTATTTTTCGCATTTGCCAGGTGTACACCGCGACAATCAGCAGGTAGGCCAGGGCCAGTCCTTGCGCCGCCATGTAAAACGACAGCGGCCAGCCGAACCAGCGCATGCCGGACAATTCACGTGCAAAGAAGATGACGCCGAAGGTCAGCACAAACCAGACCAGCAGCAGGCCCAGCGTCAGCCGCCTGGTGCTTTGCCAATGGCTGGGGGGAGAATGTGGACGGGTTTTCGGCATGCGCATGTCTGGTCCGGTAACTGGTTATGGTCGGTAATGGAAGTCGGAATTGATATCGAGCGCGGGTTTTTCCAGCAAGCGGAATGCGACGCGGAACAGGCTGCCCGGCAGTTCCGGTTCGCTGCTGCGCGGATTATAGGAAATCGTCACCTGGGCGTCATGCTGCTGCGCGATCTCGCGCACGATCGCCAGCCCCAGGCCGCTGCCGCCGCGGCCGCTGTCGAGGATGCGGTAAAAGCGCTGGAACACGTGGTCGCGTTCGGCCGGCGGGATGCCCGGGCCGGTATCTTCGACTTCCAGGATTGCCAATCCTGCCGCGGCGTCATCGCGCACGCGGACGGTAACCCGGCCTTCGACCGGCGTGTAATGCAATGCATTGTCGATCAGGTTGCCCAGCAGTTCGCGCAGCATGAGCGGATTGCACAATACCGGCAGCGGCCGGTCGGCCTGTTCGAAGCCGAAATCGATGCGCTGGCTGAACGAGGCTTCGACCCAGTCCTGCACCACGGCGCGCGCGAATTCGGACAGGTCGGCTTCGACAAACGGCGCGCTTTCCTGCGACTGGTTTTCCGCCCGCGCCAGCGACAGCAGCTGGTTGACCAGCCTGGTCGCCGATTCCGAACTCTTCGCCAGCTGTTCCAGCGAGCGATGGATGTCATGCTGGCTGGTCTGCCGCAACGCCAGTTCGGATTGCATGCGCATGCCGGCCAGCGGCGTTTTCATCTGGTGCGCGGCGTCGGCGATGAAACGCTTCTGGGTCTGGATCGACAACGACAAGCGCGACAGCATGTCGTTGAGCGAGCGCACCAGCGGCGAGATTTCTTCCGGCACCTGGCCGGAATCGATGGGGCTCAGGTCGTCCGGGCGCCGGGCTCGGATCCGCTGCTGCAGTTCAGACAGGGGCGAGAGGCCGCGCGACAGGGCAAACCAGATCAGCGCCAGTGCAATCGGCAGGATCAGGAATTGCGGCAAGATCACGCCCTTGATGATTTCATTGGCCAGCCGGGCGCGTTTTTCCAGCGTTTCCCCGACTTGCACCAGCGCTACCCGCGGCCGCTCCTGCTTGTCGGCGGCGCGGCCGGCGTCGATCGCGCTGCGCAGGTCGACGTAGGTATAGGCAATCCGCACATCGCTGCCATGCAGGGAGCTGTCCCAGAACTTCACCTTGCCTTGATGCGCGGGTTCATCTTCCGCGGCCGGCACGTGCATGTCGCGGTCGCCGTCGATATATTCGCCGTGCGGGCCGGTGATCAGGTAATACACATTGTCGACATCGTCGGCGCGCAGGAAATCGCGGGAGGGGGTGGTCAGGCGCGTGATGACCTTGCCGTTGACTTCGCTTACCTGCTGCGACAGGACCGTGACGCTGTCGTCCAGCGCCTGGTCAAAGGGCTGGTTGGCGATCGACTTCGCCACGACATAAGTGATCGCGATACTGATCGGCCACAGCAGCAGCAGCGGCACCAGCATCCAGTCCAGGATTTCGCCAAACAGCGAGCGCTGCACGCGTTCTTCGGTTTGGGTGGCTGGGGTGGCCGGGCTTGGCTGCGCAGCCAGGGATTGAGCGTCGCGCATGGGAGGCTGGCGTCAGCGGCGGCTGGACGTATCGACTGGAGAGAGTGGGGCTGGAGGGGGCGCGGAAATCGCGGAGCCGGCTTGCGGTTCGCTGATTTTTTCCAGGCAATAACCGAGGCCGCGCACCGTCGCAATCCGTACGCCGCCGACTTCGATTTTCTTGCGCAGGCGATGTACATACACTTCGATGGCGTTGTTGCTGACTTCTTCACCCCATTCGCACAGGTGGTCGACCAGCTGTTCCTTGGAGACCAGGCGGCCGGTGCGTTGCAGCAACACTTCCAGCAGGCCCAGTTCGCGCGCCGACAAATCCAGCATCTGCTCATTGATATAGGCGATCCGTCCGACCTGGTCGTAGCTCAGCGGGCCGTGCTTGATGACAGTAGGGCCGCCGCCGGCGCCGCGCCGGGTCAGGGCGCGCACCCGCGCTTCCAGTTCGGACAGTTCAAACGGCTTGGCCATGTAGTCGTCGGCGCCCAGGTCCAGGCCCTTGACCCGCTGCTCCAGGGAATCGGCGGCGGTCAGGATCAGCACCGGCAGCCGCGAATTCCTGGCGCGCAGGCGGCGCAGCACTTCCAGGCCGGTCATCTTGGGCAGGCCCAGGTCCAGGATCAGCAGGTCGAAATCCTGGGTCGACAAGGCCGAATCGGCTTCCACGCCGTTCATCACGCAGTCGGTGGCATAACCCGACTGGCGCAGCGAGCGCGTCAGTCCATCGGCTAGGACACTGTCGTCTTCGGCAAGCAGGATGCGCATGATGGGGATGTTTTCCGTACGGTGGATGGAAGGTGCTGCTTGTAGTCTATGGCGTTTCATTCTTCCCAGCAAGGTCGGCGTGACATTGCTGCGGTTTGGTATAATCAACACCACCCAACCTGGCCAGGACCTGCTTTCCTACTTCGATGCAACGCTTACTGATTCTTTTGCTGATGTTTCTGCTGCCTATGCAAGTTTTTGCAGGCATGTCCGAATCCCAGGCAAATGCAGCAGCGGTAGCGTCGTTGGCAGTCCAGCAGGATGCCTTGCAAGATGCGCCTGCCTGCACGGCTGGCGGCGATTGCGATCCAGAAGATGTCGCGGTCGACGACATCGAGATGCATGTCGATCTCGGCGATGAAACAGTCCCTGCTTTTCCCCTTGTATTTGCCGCCGCGGCTATGGTTTCGACGCCTGCGCTGAGCAACGACAAGGCGCTCCAGCCTCCGTTCCTGCCCCCGGCCGGACCTCCGCCCAGGGCTTAAGCGCCTTTAAGCCGCCCTTGCGATTGCATCTGGCGGCCGGCGCCTTCCTGTCTGCCGGGTTATCGCCCGGCGATTCCAGCCATCCATGACGTTGACCGGCAGGCCGTGCGCCTCTGGCGCCTTGCCTTAATTCCGGGCCGGTCCAACGCCATGGCATGGCTGCGAAGTCTTAAAACTTAGCGGTCCGTATGGCCGTGATGGCATCAAATCTCAGGAGAAAGTATGAAGAAATTATTCGTGGCGCTGATCGTCGTTGCAATGACGTTGTCAGCCGGCATGTCAACCGTTGAAGCCAAGCGCATGGGCGGCGGCGGTTCTTTCGGCAAGAAATCGCAAAGCATGAATCGCCAGGCCGCGCCGGCGCAGAACCAGGCCGGCAACGCCGCCAAGCCAGCCGCAGCCGCGGCTGCCGCCAAACCCAGCATGTGGAAAGGCATGCTGGGCGGCGCGCTGCTAGGCCTGGGCCTGGGCGCCTTGCTGTCGAGCATGGGCCTGGGCGGCGCCATGGCGGGCATGATCAGCAATATCATCATGATCGCCTTGTTCGCATTCGCCGCCATGTTCATCTACAAGCTGGTGCGCCGCAAGATGGGCAATGGCGCAGCCGGCGGCAACGGCATGCGTCCCGCGTATGCCGCTGCCGCGCCTTCCAGCTTCACGCCGGAAATCGCTTCGCGCCTCGACCAGCCGATGCAGCGCACGGTGTTTGACGCCGCGCCTGCAGCGGCGGCGACGGGCGCCATGGGCGCCGCTGCCTGGGGTGTGCCGGCCGATTTCGATAGCGCCGGTTTCCTGCGTCATTCCAAGACTTATTTCCTGCGCCTGCAAGCCGCATGGGACAAGGGCGACAGCAACGATATCCGTGAATTCACCACGCCGGAGATGTTTGCCGAGCTGCGCATGCAACTGCAGGAACGCGGCGCATCGGATAACCACACCGACGTCGTGACGCTGGATGCCGAACTGCTGGGAATCGAGACGACCGACGCCGAATACCTGGCCAGCGTGAAATTCTCCGGCATGATCAAGGAAGACGATGCAGCTTTCGCCGCGCCGTTTTCGGAGGTCTGGAACCTGTCCAAGCCGACCGTAGGACAGGGCGGCTGGATACTGGCGGGGATTGAGCAGGTCGAGCAAAAGGCCTGAAACTAGCTTTCGCTGCAACTTGAGGGCCGCCGGCGAGAAATTGCCGGCGGCTTTTTCTTTTGGCGCGCGCCAGCGGCGCCAGTAGTGGCACAATACGGGGTTTCCAGGATACCGCTAAAGGAATTTCAATGAGTTTGCCAACGAGTTTGTCGACGACGGCCCCGGGTTCTGCCGTGATTCTGACCGGCGACCGTCCGACCGGCCCTTTGCACCTGGGCCATTTTGTCGGCAGCTTGCGTAACCGCATCGCTTACCAGCACACTTACCGCCAATTCATCATGCTGGCCGATGCCCAGGCGCTGACCGACAATATGGACGACACCGGCAAGGTGCACCGCAATGTGGTCGAAGTCGCGCTGGACTACCTGGCGGTCGGCATCGATCCGGCCTTGTCGACGATCCTGATCCAGTCGCAGATTCCGGAGCTGGCGGAGCTGACTTTCTATTACCTGAACCTGGTGACGGTGGCGCGGCTGGAGCGCAATCCCACGGTCAAGGAAGAAATCCGCCTGCGCGGGTTCGAGCGCGATATCCCGGCGGGATTCCTGACTTATCCGGCCAGCCAGGCGGCTGACATCACGGCGTTCAAGGCTGCGCTGGTGCCGGTGGGGGAGGACCAGATTCCGATGATCGAACAAACCAACGAGATCGTGCGGCGTTTCAACCGTACCGCGGGGCGCGAGGTGCTGGTGGAAGCGAAGGCCCTGGTGCCGGAGATCGGGCGCTTGCCTGGCATCGACGGCAAGGCGAAGATGAGCAAGTCGCTGGGCAATACCATCAACCTGGGCGCCACCGCCGACGAGATCCGCGCTGCGGTCAAGCAGGTGTATACCGATCCTCTGCACTTGCGGGTGCAGGATCCTGGCCACCTGGAAGGCAACGTCGCGTTCCTGTACCTGGATGCTTTCGATCCTGACCAGGCTGGTTTGGCCGAGATGAAGGCGCACTACGTGCGTGGCGGCTTGGGCGACAGCCTGGTCAAGGCGCGCCTGGAGGCCTGCCTGCAAGACTTGCTGGCGCCGATCCGCGTTCGTCGCGAGGAACTGGCCAAGGACAAGGGGCACGTCATGCAAATCCTGAAGGACGGCACCGCCAAGGCGCGCGAAGTAGCGGCGAAAACCGCCGACGAAGTCAAGGCAGCCCTAGGCCTAACCTACTTCTGAAGCAGTTAATTGGGGTCAGAGTTTTTTTTCGCGTCCTTTGCGAAAATTACTCTGACCCCAATTAACGGGCTACGGAGTGCGTGCGGTGGCATGCTATGGACGTCTGTCGTTACTTAAAACGTTTTCTACTCCGTGGGTACATGCCGGGGGCGGCCCGGCAGCCGCTCACTTTCTTTTGCTTCGCCCCTAGCCGGGCGCCAAAAAGTAAGCAAAGAAAGGCGACCGCAAAGCCGTTGCCTTCCCTTCGGTCAGGTCCCCAAATGAGCCAGCAGTCAGCCGGGTGGGAAGACAAACTCGCTTCGCTCAAACATGTCTTCCCACAATTCCCGGCTGACCGCTGACTCATTTGGCAACGTCTCAATGCGGAATTCAAAAGCAACCCCAACGTCAAAAGCAACCGCAAATTCAAAAGCAACCGCAAATTCAAAAGCAACCGCAAATTCAAAAGCAACCGCAAATTCAAAAGCAACCGCAAATTCAAAAGCAACCGCAAATTCAAAAGCAACCGCAAATTCAAAAGCAACCGCAAATTCAAAAGCAACCGCAACCCCTCGCTGCTAGCGACAGGCCGGTCCCGCATCAATCACCAGTTCACTACCCGTAACAAAACGGCTTGCATCCGATGCCAGATACAAGATCGCTGCAGCCACGTCGGCAGCCGAACCTTGGCCCGTCAGCATCTGCAACTCCGCACGGTCCGCCAGGAGCTGGGTCAGGTCGTTTTGCTTGCGCCTGGCGGCAGCCAGCGCGGGCGGCCGCACTACGCCGGGATGGATGGAGTTGACACGGATATTCTGCATCGCGTAGCGCATTGCATTCATGTTGCCCATCCGCAGCGCCGTTTTCGCTGCGTGGTCGGCGGCTTCCTGCTGAGCGCCGTCCATGGCGCGCAGCGCCAGCACGTTGACGATGGAGCCGCCGCCTGCGCGTTCCATCGCGGGCGCCACGTGTTTGCTGCACAGGATGCTGCCGTTGACGTTAGCCTGCATGGACCGGTCATCGGCATCGACACCGGCGCTGTTGACCAGGATATCGATGCGGCCGAAGTGCGCCTCGACCGCCGCCATCACCCGTTGCACCGCGTCGTTGTCGCTGACGTCGACTTGCCAGAACCGGACCTTGTCTTTTTTACCGTCGAGCAGCCTGGCAATGATGCGTCCTTCCTGCTCTCGGTCATCTAGAATCGCCAAATGTGCACCAGCGGCCGACAGCGCGCAGGCGATGTGCAGAGCGATGCCGCCTGCAGCGCCGGTGACCAGGGCGACCTTGTTTTCGAGGGAAAAATAGGCGGTGAGTGGATTCATGCAGCCAGAATCATTGTCGGTTTTTACACGCCAATTAAAGCATTCTTTAGTGCACATTGCAACCATGCTTTAAATGATTGAAAGTATTCTTTACCGATGGTGAATAATTATGGGGCGCGACTCGCAGAAGCTTTGCACATAGCCCAAAAAGACAGGCAAGAGCTCGCGGACGGCATCGGCGTCAGCGTGCAGGCGATCGGGCAGGTGATTGCCGGCAAAACCAAGGCGCTCACGGCGGAAAATTCGGCGCTTGCCGCAAAATTCCTGGGCGTCGACATATTCTGGCTCGCCACCGGGGTGGGCAGCCCGAAGATCGTGGCCCAGGCTTCCGGCCAGTGGCCTTTCAGCATCAGCGTCGATTCCTTCCTTGCCATACCGGAGGAGGAACAGAACCGCATAGGCGAATACATCGAGTTCTGCGTCAAGAAGTGGCAAACGGCGCATCCGGCAAAAAGAACCTGAATCAAGGTCTCCGCCTCCGTCTCTCCCTCCCGCTGCGGTCAATCCGAGCGGGGAAACAATAATTCCAGCACCCCACGCAACCAGCGGTTGGCCGGATCGAGTTCGGCATTTTCATGCCAGTACAGGTACACATCCAGCGGCGGCGTAGGCAGCGGCAGCGGGTGGATTTTGTTCGGCAGGTTGATGTTGGCAATGTGCGCGTAGTGTTGCGGCATGGTGGTCAGCAGGTCGGACGTGCTGACCACCTGGCAGGCAGCGTAATAGTGCTGGCAGCGCAGGCCGACGTGGCGCTGGCGCCCGATGCGCGCCAGCTCCATATCCTCGACGCCGGGGCCGGTGCGGCGCGAGGAAACCAGGATGTGGGTTTGCGCCAGGTAGGTTTCCAGGTCCAGCCCATCGTCCAGCGCCGGATGATCCTGGCGCGCCACCACCACCAGCGTATCGCGCGACAGCGAAGCACTGCGGATTTCTCCGGGACGCTGCAGGAGGACGTCGACCGCGATGTCCAGCGTGCCGGCCGCCAGCTCCGATTCCAGCTGCCGCCGTTCCACCCGCACCGAATTGATCTCCACCATGGGCGCCTGGGTCTGCAGCAGCTGCATCAACGGCGGCAGCAGCCGTGCCTCCAGCACGCCCGGCAGGCCCAGGTTGAAGCTGCGCCGGCTGGTGGCGGGATCGAACTGGTTGCCGTGCTTGACGCTGACTTCCAGCGTTTGCAGCGCCTGCCGCACCGGGCCGATCAGCGAGCGCGTCATCGGCGTCGGCAGCATCTTGCTGCCCTGGCGGATAAACAAGGGATCGCCCAGCAGCTCGCGCAAACGCGCCAGGGCGTGGCTGACGGCCGGCTGGGTCAGGCTGAGCGCCTTTGCCGCACGGGTGATATTACCTTCCGCGTAGATGGTGTCGAGCACCACGAACAGGTTCAGGTCGATCCGGCTAATATGCATGAGATTAATTATTCTCTATATAAATCATTCATTTGATGAATTATAGCGGTTGCGGCAAACTCCTTGGAACGATTACACAGTTGAGGAACGCCATGGATTTCGCCTACTCCCCCCGAGCCCGCCAATATATGGAACGGCTCAATGCTTTCATGAACGAACATGTGCTGCCGGCCGAAGCCGAATATTTCAGCCAGCTCAAGCGCGGCCCGCTGCCGTGGAATGTGCCGCCGGTGATGCTGGCCTTGAAAGCCAAGGCCAAGGAGGCGGGTCTATGGAACCTGTTCCTGCCGGACGAAGAGTTTGGCGCGGGACTGAGCAATACCGATTACGCGCCGCTGGCGGAAATCATGGGCCGTTCGTTCATCGCGCCGGAAGTCTTCAACTGCAACGCGCCCGATACCGGCAACATGGAAGTGCTGGCCAAGTACGGTTCGCCGGCGCAGCAGGAGCAATGGCTCAAGCCGCTGCTGGCTGGCGACTGCCGCTCGGCGTTCTGCATGACCGAACCGGACGTTGCCTCCAGCGACGCCACCAACATGCGCGCTACCGCGATTGTCGAGGGCGGCGAAGTGCTGCTCAACGGCCGCAAATGGTGGAGCACCGGCATCGGCCATCCCAACTGCAGGTTCGTGATCTTCATGGGCCTGACCTACCAGGACGGCCCCAAGCATGCGCGCCATTCGATGGTGATCGTGCCGATGGCGACGCCCGGTGTGAAGATCGAACGCATGCTGCCTGTATTTGGCGCCCTGGATGAACCTTACGGCCATGGCGAGGTCAGTTTCACCAATGTGCGCGTGCCGCTGGCCAACATCATCGCCGGGCCGGGGCGCGGTTTTGAAATCGCCCAGGGCCGTCTGGGGCCGGGCCGGATCCATCACTGCATGCGGGCGCTGGGCGCGGCCGAAGTGGCGCTGGAAATGCTGTGCAAACGGGCTTTGACGCGCAGCGCTTTCGGCAAGCCGCTGGCCGATCTCGGCGGCAATGCCGACATCATCGCCAATGCCCGCATGGCGATCGAACAATCGCGGTTGCTTACCCTGAAAGCGGCATGGATGATGGATACGGTCGGCGCCAAGGCAGCGATGAGCGAAATCTCGCAAATCAAGGTAGTGGCGCCCAGCGTGGCGCAGCTGGTGATCGACCAGGCGATCCAGATCCACGGCGGCGCCGGCGTCTGCGACGACTTGCCGCTGACGGCCCTCTTTGCCTACGCCCGGGTGCTGCGCCTGGCGGACGGGCCCGACGAAGTGCACCGCGCCCTGATCGCCAAGCTGGAACTGAAAGCACAGGCAGCCAAAGCGCTTGCACAAGGAGAGCCGGCATGACGCTGATCGACCAGGCCGGCGCGGTGCGCAGCGGCGAGGAGCTGGATGTGGCAAAGATCGCCGCCTTCCTGAAAGGCGTCGACGGCAGCTTGCAAGGCACGCCGGCCGTGAGCCAGTTCCCGGGCGGCGCCTCGAACCTGACTTACCTGCTGACTTATCGGCTGAGTGGCGCCGACCGCGAACTGATCCTGCGCCGGCCGCCGTTCGGCGCCAAGGCCAAGTCGGCGCACGACATGCTGCGCGAAGCCAATATCATGGCCGAACTGAAGCCCGTCTACCCATACGTGCCAAAGGTGTTTGCGACCTGCCAGGACCGGGCGGTGATGGACAGCGATTTTTATGTGATGGAACGGCTGCGCGGCATCATCCTGCGCGACAAGCTGCCTGCGGGCCTGGTGCTGAGCGAAGCCGGCACGCGCCAGCTGTGCCTGAATGTCATCGACAAGATGATCGCCTTGCACCAGGTCGACTACCAGGCCGCCGGCCTGGCGCACCTGGGCAAGGGCGAGGGCTACGTACAGCGCCAGATCAGCGGCTGGAGCGAGCGTTACCGCAAGGCGCGCACCGACGACGCCGTCGATTTCGAAGCGGTGATGCGCTGGCTCAACGACAAGATGCCGGCCGCCGACGTTGCTACCTGCCTGATCCACAACGACTTCCGCTTCGACAATGTAGTACTTAATGCTGACAATTCGCCAGACAACCCGCTGCATGTGATCGGCGTCCTGGACTGGGAAATGGCGACCCTCGGCGATCCGCTGATGGATCTCGGCAATACCCTGGCCTACTGGGTGCAGGCTGACGACGAGCCGCAGTTCAAGCAGATGCGGCGCCAGCCGACGCACCTGCCGGGCATGCTGACGCGCAAGGAAGTAATCGCCTATTACGGTGAAAAAACCGGCTACCGCACCGACCATTTCGATTTCTACGAAATCTACGGACTGTTCCGCCTGGCCGTGATCGTGCAGCAAATCTACTATCGATTCCATTACGGGCAAACCAAGAATCCGCAATTTGCCTTCTTTGTCCACGTTACCAATTACCTGGAGCAGCGATGCAAGAACCTGATTGCGCAATCGAGCATTTGACCGAGAACACGTCATTGGAGTGCGCTTAAGATGGGCTCTATCTATCTGGTGCGCCATGGCCAGGCCAGTTTCGGCGCCGCCGACTACGACCAATTGTCGGAACTGGGTTTGCGGCAGTCCGCCTTGTTAGGAAAGTGGCTGGCCCAGACCGGCCAGGAAATTCCCTTGCTGGTGACCGGCAGCCACCGCCGGCAGCTGCAGAGCAGCGCGGCCTGCCTGGCGGCCATGTCGCCGGACGCTGCGCGGCCGGAGCTGCAAGTGCTGGAAGATCCGGGATTCGATGAGTTCGATCACAAACAAATATTGTTGCGCTTCATGCCGCGCTTTGCCGACAGCCTGTTTTCCGCCTACCTGGAGCAGCAAGAGCATCCCGAACGCGCCTTCCAGAGGGTGTTCGTGAACGCGGTGGCGCGCTGGATCAGCGGCGAACATGACGCCGAATACAGCGAACCGTGGCCGGTGTTCAAGGAACGCTGCAACGCCGCCCTGGCGCGTCTCCTGGCGCAGCTCGGCAAGGGACAGACGGCCTGGGTGTTTACTTCCGGTGGCCCGATCAGCGTGATCTGCCAGCAGCTGCTGGCGATCCCGGACCGGCAGATTTTCGATTTGAACTGGTCGCTGGTCAATACCGGCGTGACCAAGCTGTTGTACCGCTCGGGGCGCGACGGCCCGGAGCGTGTCAGCCTGAGTTACCTGAATAATTTTTCGCATCTCGTCAGTGCGCGCGACCCGGCCTTGGTGAGTTATCGCTAAGTCAACCAATTAAACGGAGACAATATGAGCAGCACAACCATTTTTGACTTGAAGGACAAGATTGCTCTGGTGACGGGCGCCAGCCGCGGCATCGGCGAGGCCATCGCCAAGCTCCTGGCACAGCAGGGCGCGCACGTGATCGTGTCCAGCCGCAAGGCGGAGGCATGCGAGAAAGTCGTGGCGGAAATCAAGGCGGCGGGCGGCTCGGCCGAAACCATCGCTTGCCACATCGGTGAAATGGCGCAGATCGAAACGCTGTTCCAGGCCATCGCCAGCAAACATGGGCGGCTCGATATCCTGGTGAACAACGCCGCCGCCAATCCGCATTTCGGACCGATCACCGAGACCGACGTGGGCGCTTTCCAGAAAACCGTCGACGTCAATATCCGCGGCTATTTTTTCATGTCGTCCTACGGCGCCAAGCTGATGGCGCAGAACGGCGGCGGCGCGATCGTCAATGTCGCCTCGGTCAACGGCGTCACGCCAGGCGTGTTCCAGGGCATCTATTCGATCACCAAGGCGGCAGTGATTTCGATGACCAAGTCCTTCGCCAAGGAGTGCGCCGCCGGCGGCGTGCGCGTCAATGCCTTGTTGCCGGGTTTCACCGAAACCAAGTTTGCCGCCGCCCTGATCGACAACCCGGCGATCCTGAAACAGGCGCTGCAGCATATCCCGATGAACCGCGTCGCCCAGCCGGCGGAGATGGCGGGCGCCGTGCTGTACCTGGTGTCGCCCGCGGCTAGCTACACCACCGGGGTCTGCCTGAATGTCGACGGCGGCTATCTGCTCAACTGATACGGAAGCGACAGGAAACCATATGAAGAATCTGCAAGGCAAGGTCGCCGTCATTACCGGCGCTGCTGAAGGCATAGGCAAAGGGATCGCGGCGCGGGCCGCGGCCGAGGGAATGAAACTGGTGCTGGCCGATATCAACGCCGCCAAGCTGGAAACAACGGTGGCCGGCTTCAAAGCCATGGGCGTGGAAGTGATCGGCGTGCCCACCGACGTCGCTAGGGAAGAGCAGGTCAATGCCCTGGCGGACCAGGCATTCGCCAGGTTCGGCAACGTGCATTTGCTGGTGAATAACGCCGGCGTCGCGGTAGCCAAGCCGGCCTGGGAAACCACCCAGAAAGATTGGGACTGGGTCATGGGCGTCAATTTTTATGGCGTCAGCCATGCCTTGCGCGCCTTTATCCCGCGCATGTTGAAGAACGGCGAGGACGGCCATATCGTCAACACGGCTTCCATGGCCGGTCTGACTTCACAGCCAAGCCTGGCCAGCTATAACGCCAGCAAGCATGCCGTGGTGACGCTGTCGGAGGGTTTGCATCACGACTTGACGCTGCGCCAGTCAAGCATCAAGGTTTCGGTGCTGTGTCCGGGCTGGGTCAAGACCGGCATCGGGCATTCAGAACGCAACCGCGAAAACGGCGGCGACAGCGGTCCGACCGATGCGGTGGCGGCCAAGGTCGGCATGTCGGTATTGAACGCGGTGGAGAACGGGATTGCGGTGACGCAGGTGGCTGATGATGTGTTTGATGCGATCGCTGCGGGGCGCTTTTATATCCTGACGCATCCAGAGATGAAGCAGGCGATCCAGGTGCGCATGGAAGATATCTTGCAGCAGCGGGCGCCGACTTTGCTGAAGATCTGACGGCAAGGCAGGGCGGGCTGGGCCGCCCTGCAATACTGCTTAGTCGCTTAGTTGATGTCGAACTTGACGCCTTGCGCCAGCGGCAAGGTACGGCTGTAGTTGATCGTGTTGGTGGCGCGGCGCATGTAGGTTTTCCACGAATCAGAACCGGATTCGCGGCCGCCGCCGGTTTCCTTTTCGCCGCCGAAAGCGCCGCCGATTTCCGCGCCGCTGGTGCCGATGTTGACATTGGCCAGGCCGCAGTCGCTGCCGCTGGCAGACATGAAGGCTTCCGCTTCACGCACGTCGTTGGTGAAGATGGCCGACGACAGGCCCTGCGGCACGGCGTTGTTGAGACGCACCGCATCCTCGAAATCATCGTAAGGCAGCACATACAAGATAGGCGCGAAGGTTTCGTGATGCACGATGTCGCTTTGCCGCGGCATGCGCACCAGCGCCGGACGGACATAGAATGCGTTGCCGTTGTCGCCGACCTGGACCCGCTCGCCGCCGGTCACCACGCCGCCTTCGGCCTTGGCTTGCACCAGCGCGCTTTGCATGGCTTCGAAAGAGTGCTGGTCAACCAGGGGACCGACCAGCGTATCGGCTGCCAGCGGATCGCCGACCTTGACGCTGGCGTAGATGCGTTCGATGCGGTCGACCACATCCTGGTAAATGCTGCTATGGACAAACAGCCGGCGCAAGCTGGTGCAGCGCTGGCCGGCGGTGCCGACGGCGGAAAAGGTAATGGCGCGCAGCGCCAGGCTGAGATCGGCGGTAGGGGTGACGATCATGCCGTTGTTGCCGCCCAGTTCCAGCAGGCTGCGGCCCAGGCGCTCGGCGACCGTGGTGGCGACCTTGCGGCCCATGCGCACGCTGCCGGTGGCGCTGACCAGCGGCACCAGCGGCGAAGCGGACAGTGCGGCGCCGATTTCAGCGCGGCCCAGCAGCACCTGGCACAGGTCGGCCGGCAGCAGGTCCGGACGCTGTTGCGAAAAGCGTGCTGCGGCTTTCTCGAACAAGGCATGCACGGCGAGCGCAACCACTGGCGTTTTTTCCGACGGCTTCCAGATCACGGCATTGCCGCAGACCAGCGCCAGCGCCGCATTCCAGGCCCATACCGCAACCGGGAAATTGAACGCGGTGATGACGCCGCAGACGCCCAGCGGATGCCAGGTTTCCATCATGCGGTGGCCTGGACGCTCGGAAGCGATGGTCAGGCCGTACAGCTGGCGCGACAGGCCGACCGCGAAATCGCAGATGTCGATCATTTCCTGCACTTCGCCTATGCCTTCGGACAGGATCTTGCCGGACTCCAGCGTCACCAGCTTGCCCAGCGGTTCGCGGTGTTCGCGCAATACTTCGCCCAGGATGCGCACCAGCTCGCCGCGCACCGGCGCCGGCACCACGCGCCATTTTTCGTAGGCTTGATGGGCGTTCTTGATGGCGCTTTCCGCTTCCGCCGCGGTGTGCGCGCGCAGCGAGGCAATCGCTGCGCCGTCGCGCGGTGAGCGCGAATGGAGGTCGTCGCCGGCATGCGCGGAAAAATCGAAGCCGAGTTCAGCGAAGATGGTGGAGATTTGCGTCATTGGAAGGCCTTTGTTCCGAAGTCAATCTGGTCGCCCTGGAATGGGCGAGGGGTAGCATCGAGTATAAGGAATAAACTGAGATTTCTTAAAATCAAAAAAGATCAGAACATCATTACCTTTGATCATGCTGGTGCAGTGCTTCGCAAGTAATGAAACTTCATAAACGGCGTCTTTTCGCGCCATGCGTCGTTGCAAATCCTCGCGATAGTCTCGCTATCGCTCCGGTTTGCGCCTAGCCTGGCACGAAAACCCACCATTTCTGAAGCTCCATTACTTGCGAACCACTGCACCGAGCGCTGCTCAGGCTTCCGCCAATTCGCCCAGTATCCATTCCTGGAATTTGATCACGGCCGCCTTGCTGGCGTTTTTTTCGGGATAGGTCAGGTAATAGGATTGCGGGCTTTTGACGGCGAACGGGAAAGGCACGTGCAGCTGGCCGAGGGCGATTTCGGTTTCCACCAGGAATTTCGGCATCAACGCCACGCCGAGACCGGCGGCGGCGGCCTGGATCACCATCGACAGTTGTTCGAAACGCGGACCTGAGAGGGCGTCCGGGCAAGCCACGCCGACATGGTTGAACCAGTCGTGCCAGGCTTGCGGTCGGGTGGTGTGTTGCAACAACGTCATTTCCGGCAAGTCTTCGATGCGCTTGATTTTGCGGCTCAGTTCCAGGCTGCACACCGGCAGCACTTCCTCGCCCATCAGCCGCACCATGACCGCGCCCGGCCAGTTCGGCTCGCCGAAGTGGATTGCGGCGTCGACCGCGCGGCTGTTGAAATCGAAGGGCAGCACCTCGGTGCTCAGGTTGAGGATCACATCGGGGTGGGCGGCGGTGAACTTGGCCAGGCGCGGAATCAGCCACTTGACGCCGAAAGTCGGCAATGTTGCCAGATTGAGCACGCCGCCGGAATTCTTGTGCGCCATCACCTGGAAGGTCGCCATCTCGATTTCCTTGAGGATGGCGGCGACCTGGACCGCATATTCGGCGCCAGCCGCGGTCAGTATCAGGCGGCGATTGATGCGCTCGAACAGTTTTACGCCCAGGTAATCCTCCAGGATGGCGGCCTGGCGGCTGACCGCGCCCTGGGTCATGTGCAGCTCGTTGGCGGCTTTGGTGAAGGACAGGTGGCGCGCGGCCGTATCGAACGCGATCAGGCAGGACGTGGAGGGGATGAATCTGCGCATTTTTCTTGGTGCCGAGTAGGTATGTGCTGCCGTGCTTGCTGCTGAGCAGGCACTATACCAAACGCGGCGGCGCTTTTCAGCATTACCTGCAATGCCGATGTCAGCCTGGCTGCGCGGGGAGTCAGGCATGAGCGTTATGGCGCCGGACCGAAGCGCGTTACTCCCAGCAACCGGGCCGGGTCGAATACGGTTTGCATCCTGGCGGCCAGCGCCTGCGATTCGGCCACCGTGTAGCGTTCGTAAAACTGCTGGTTGAACGGTCCTACGCCGTGCTCGGCGCTGAAGCTGCCGCGGTACTTGTGCACCGCCAGGTCGTAGATTTCCTGGCGCAGGGCGTCGATGCGCTGCGGCGGGAAGTCGTCCGCCAGCCGCTGCGGCAGCACCAGGTTGAAATGCAGGCCGCCGTCGCCCCAATGGCCGAAGTCGAATACCCGGACCCCCGGATAGCGGTGTTCCAGCAGCGCGATGGCTTCATCCCGGAAGGCGCCCAGTCTTGAACGCGGCACGGCGATGTCGAAGGCGATTACCTTGCCTTCCTGGCGCACGCTGTCGGTAATGGCGTGGCGCATGCGCCACAGCACCTCGGGTTTGTCGATCACGGCATCCAGGATCAGGTCGCCGAAACAGGCTTCCAGCCAGGCGCCGAATATTTTCTCCAGGTCAAAGTCGGCGCTGCGCGGCCGCGCGCTGCTCAGTTCGATCAGGAAAGCGTAGGGCGGCAGCGGCTCGAACGGCGCCTGGATGGCGGGGATATGCTGCAGCACGGACTGCATGGCATTGTGCGAGATGCCCTCGAATGCGCTCAGGAAATCCGAGAAATTGCGTTCGGCGTCGCGCAGCAGCGAGGCAGCGGCCTGCAGCGAGGCGGGCACTACCAGGGCGGTGGCGCATTGCTGCGGCAGCGGATGCACTTGCAGCACCGCTTGCGTGATGATGCCGTAGGCGCCGCCGCTGCCGATGAAGTTCTGTTTCCAGTCAGGGCCGGTATTGTTTTTCCTGAGGCGGTTGGTCAGGTCAAGGCGCTGGCCGGGCGGATCGATCAGCAGCGCTTCCAGTCCCAGTACGTTGTGCCGCACGTCGCCGTAGCGGATCAGGCGCGCGCCGCCGGTGTTGGCGGCCAGCATGCCGCCCAGGGAAGGGTCGGCGGCAAGGTCGATCGGGAAACAGAGCTCGTGCTGCCTGAGCGCCTGGTTCAGGTCCGACAGGCGGGTGCCGGCATAAGCCTGCACCACGCGATCGACCGGATCGATGTCTATCACGCCCTTGATGCGCTCCATGCTGAGCACCACGTCCAGGCCGGAGCGATCAGGCGATGACGCTCCTACCAGGCCGGTATTCGCGCCCTGGGCCACGATGCGGATTTTTTCGCTGGCGCACAGGCGCATCAGCTCGGCCGCTTCTTCGACGTTGGCCGGACGTGCGATGCACAGGCTGCGGCCGTCGCCGTAACGCGCGCCCTTTTCGTAGGGCTGGCGCTGGTCGGCGGCGACCAGGCAGCCTTGCGGCCCCAGCAGGTCGCTGATCCGTTGCTGGAGCTGGATTGAATCGCTCATGTCAGTTTTCAGCAGGATGCGGCGTCGGCCGAGGCGGTCATTTTGAAGATGCCCTGGGCGTTGCCGCTGTCAAAAGTCAGGTCCAGCTTTTCGCTCTGGGTTTCTGCATCGAGGTAGCGGTCGCGTGAAATGAATTCGTAAAACGATCCCGGCACTTTCATCTCGACCATGGCGCCATTCTCGTCGCGCATCAGGCGCGTGACGGTGCTGGCGCGGAAAGCGGTCTGCCGCACCCGGCCGTTCCTGGAAACCTCGATCTTTTCCTTGATGGCGCGGCCCAGCGCGCGCTGCGCATCGGCGACTTGCTCCACATTGGCGACGCGGTCGGTGGCGTGGTTGAAGGCGTTGCCTTCGGTCGAAATCCAGGCCATTTCGGCCGATTCCGCCAGCAAGACCTGGTATTCGGCGACGCTGGGCAGCGCATGCTGGCGGTCGAAGCAGGCGACCAGCACCGGCAGCAAGGCCAGGGCATCGGCGAGCGGCAAGGCCTTGTCGTTGCCGAGCTGCTGCAACAGCTGAGCCGAGTGCGCATCGACAGGGTCTTGCGAGGTCGACAAGACTTTATTGACGGTGGCCTGGAATTCGCTGGAAAAATGGTGCGGATGCAGTTCGCTCAGGAAGAACTGGGCGATTTCTTCGGCATCGTCTTCGTGCGCGTAAGCGCGGCCGGTCATGCTGATCCGTTGCAGGGGGTAGATGCCGTTCACCTGGTAGCCCAGCGGCCGCAGGATACGGGTGAACGCCGCTTCGCCGGACGGCAGGGTGCCGGTGCTGATGCCCAGCACAGTGCGCAAGGCGCCGTGGTCGAAGCGGATCTTGTTACCCGCGCGCACCGAGTCCTGCACATAGTCGTTCCCTTGCGGGACGGCTTTCAGCAGTTTCTCGAACAGCAGCATGTTCAGCGCCTGCGCTATTTCGATGCGGGAAACCGTGTCGGCGCGCGGCCGCAGCGTGCTGGCCGGGATTTGCAGCAGGTCGGATAGCTGGTTGGCATGCTCGGCGCCCAGCAGCGACGTCAGCATATATTGCAGATTAGTGGGCAGGTTGGTGGAGGACATGCGCGCTCTTTATCGGGGGAGGATAGGCGCAGTGTAAATTTGATTTGGGGCGGGATAAAACGATTAATACTGATGCATCAATGCTTTTTTCTCATGACCAGGCGAAAAAAAACGGGTGCAAAGCACCCGTTTTCGGATCAAGCCGGTAATTTTAGTAACCGATAGCAGCACCGGCAGGGCGGCGGGTATCGTTGGCGCCGTAATACAGGCCCGGACGGACAACGCCCGATACGCCTGCATCGTTGCCCGAACTGGCGCCGGCGACGCCGGCTGCGCCCGGCAGGCCGATCATGATCAGCTCAGCCGCGCCCCAAGGGGTTTGCTCCTTCATCTTGTAGCCCATGCCGTCCAGGATTTTCAGGGTGTCGGGCGACAGGCCGCGGGTTTCGTAATACACCTCGTCCGGCAGCCATTGATGATGGATGCGCGGCGCATCGACCGCTTCTTGCGGCGCCATGCCGTAGTCGATCACGTTCAAGGCCGTTTCCAGGGTAATGGTGATGATGCGCGAACCGCCGGGCGAGCCAAGCACCATGTAGGTCTTGCCATCCTTGGTGACCAGGGTCGGCGCCATCGACGACAGCGGACGCTTGCCCGGCGCGATCGAGTTGGTGGCGCCTTGCACCAGGCCGAACAGGTTTTGCACGCCGGCCTTGACGGTGAAATCGTCCATTTCATCGTTGAGGAAGAAGCCGGTGCCCGGCGCGATCACCACGGCGCCGAAGCGGCCGTTGATGGTGTAGGTGGTGGACACCGCATTGCCGTCCTTGTCGACGATCGAATAGTGCGTGGTTTCAGGCTTTTCATGCGGCGCCATGCCCGGCTGTACTTCCACCGATGGCGTGGCTTTGTCGGCCGCGATTTTCGCGCGGATGGATGCCGCATATTCCTTGCTCAGCAAACGGTCGAGCGGATTCTTGACGAAGGCCGGGTCGCCGAGGAAGGTATTGCGGTCCATGTAGGAATGGCGCATTGCTTCGGTCATGTAGTGCACCGCCGAGGCCGAATGGAAACCGAGCGCCTTCATGTCGTAACCCTCGAGGATGTTGAGGATCTGGCACATGGTGGCGCCGCCCGAGCTGGGCGGCGGCGCGGAGACGAACACGTAGCCGCGGTAAGTGCACGACAGCGGCGCGCTTTCGCTGATCTTGTAGCCGGCAAAGTCGGCCGCGGTGATGATGCCGCCGCCAGCCTTGGATGCACGTTCCACTGCGGCCGGGATCGCGCCTTTATAGAAAGCGTCGGGGCCGTTGCGCGAGATCGCTTCCAGCGTCTTGGCCAGGTCCTTTTGCACCAGGCGGTCGCCCGGCTGCAACGGCGTGCCGTCGCGGCGCAGGAACAGGCGCGCTGCTTCCGGGTCTTTCTTGAACTGGGCGATGGTGGTGTCGAGGATGTCGGTGTCGCCGCGGTTCAGGATATAACCGTCGCGCGCCAGCTTGATCGCCGGCTGCATCACCTGGGCGCGGGTCAGCTTGCCGTATTGGCGCTGCGCGGTGTCAAGGCCGAGCACGGTGCCCGGCACGCCTGCCGCCAGGTAGCCGAACAGGCTGGCGTTGGTGATCGCCTTGCCGTTGGCGTCCAGGTACATATTGGCGCTGGCCGCGGCTGGCGCGGTTTCACGGAAGTTGATGAAGGTGTCGCGGCCGTCGGCCAGGTGGATGGTCATGAAGCCGCCGCCGCCGATATTGCCGCAGCAAGGGTTGACCACCGCTTGCGCATAACCGACCGCTACCGCCGCATCGATCGCATTGCCGCCCATCTTCAGGATATCGACGCCGACCTGCGAAGCCAGGTGCTGGGACGTCACCACCATGCCGTTCTTCGCTTCGACCGCAGGCGCGGAGGCTGCCTGCACCGAGCCTAGCAGGCCCAGCAGCAGCGCCGAGGCCGCCAACGGTTTCATCCAATATGTAATACGCATACCTTCTCCCTGTTATTAGTGGGCAAGCCGCTTGCCCTTACCTCGAAATATGACGCATTGTCCGGCGGCGGAGCGGCTGCCGGCACGGAAATGCGCGTCACGATTATTGCATCCTCTTGCGTATCCGGCATGCTTTTTACTTTTCCGGATGACGATATGCGCAATAAGCATAAAATGCGCCCGATGCATCCGGGCCGACACAACAAAATTTGCGATAAGTTCGCACCTAAAGCGTGATTCCAGTCGATGAATTTTGGGCGGTGTGCATCCCTGGCAGCGATATCTGCACATACAATATGCACCAGGTTTTCAAAAAACATGCGACAGTGCTTGCATAAATCACTGTTTTTTTATACAGTACTACCTGAAGTTTCAGATCAGGTCCCGAATTACTCACCATTTTTGCCGAAAGAACAACCATGGACGATAAAAAATCCGCACCCAATCCGGATAAAAGCAAGGCCCTTGCCGCGGCCTTGGCGCAGATCGAGAAACAGTTCGGCAAAGGTTCGGTCATGCGCATGGAAGACGGCGCCGTGGTCGAAGAAGTGCAGGTTGTCTCGACCGGTTCGCTCGGCCTGGATATCGCGCTGGGCGTCGGCGGTTTGCCGCGCGGCCGGGTGGTCGAGATATACGGTCCGGAATCGTCCGGTAAAACCACACTGACGCTGCAGACCATCGCCGAAATGCAAAAGCTGGGCGGCACCTGCGCATTCATCGATGCGGAACATGCGCTGGACGTCGGTTATGCGCAGAAGCTGGGCATCAACCTGTCCGAGCTGCTGATCTCGCAGCCGGACACCGGTGAGCAGGCGCTGGAAATCACCGACGCGCTGGTGCGCTCGGGCGGCGTCGACCTGATCGTGGTCGACTCGGTGGCTGCACTGACGCCGCGCGCTGAAATCGAAGGCGACATGGGCGATTCCCTGCCCGGCCTGCAAGCGCGCCTGATGTCGCAAGCGCTGCGCAAGCTGACCGGCAGCATCAACCGCACCAACACGCTGGTGATCTTCATCAACCAGATACGCATGAAGATCGGCGTCATGTTCGGCAATCCTGAAACCACCACCGGCGGCAACGCTTTGAAGTTCTACGCTTCGGTGCGCCTGGACATCCGCCGCACCGGCTCGATCAAGTCGGGCGATGAAGTGATCGGCAACGAAACCAAGGTCAAGGTCGTCAAGAACAAGATCGCGCCGCCGTTCAAGGAAGCGCATTTCGATATCCTGTATGGCGAAGGCACATCGCGCGAAGGTGAAATCCTCGATCTCGGCTCCGACGCCAAGATCGTCGAGAAGTCGGGCGCCTGGTACAGCTACAACGGCGAACGCATCGGCCAAGGCAAGGACAATGCCCGTACCTACCTGAAAGAACGGCCAGAGCTGGCGCGTGAGATCGAGAACAAGGTGCGTGCTTCGCTGGGCGTGCCGCTGCTGGGCGAGATCAAGTCGGACAGTAGCGACAAGGCAGCCGAAAAAGCCGCAGCCAAGGCAAGCAAGGCTGCTGCCAAGGCAGAAGAGCCGGTCTGATAGCTCTCGCTGCATAGCGATATAAGCCGGCCCGGTTCGGCAAACGCCTTTCATACATATCCGCCAAACGGATTGTTGAAAGGCGTTTTTGTTTCAGACATGTATTCGGATTACAGGAAGCTGCCATGGCAAAACTGCAGATCAGCCTCAAGGCCAGGGCGCTGCGCTATCTGTCGGCGCGCGAACACAGCCGCTTGGAGCTGGCGCGCAAGCTGGCGCGTTATGCGCAGGAAGGCGACGATATCGAAGCCTTGCTGGATACGCTGGAAGCCGCAAAACTGCTGTCCCAGGCGCGTTTTTCCGAATCGCTGATCCACCGCCGCGCCCACCGTTTCGGCAACAGCCGCATTCTTTCGGAGCTGCAAAGCCACGGCATTGATGCCGAAGCGCTGGTGGATATCAAGGCCGGCCTGGCCAGCGGCGAAGTCGCCCGCGCGCGCGAAGTCTGGCGCAAGAAATTCAACCAGCCGGCGGCCGATGCCGCCGAGCGCGCCAAGCAAATGCGGTTCCTGCTGCAACGCGGGTTTTCTCATCGCGCAATCCAGGCCGCGGTGAAGGGCGGCGATGACGATGAGGATTATTGAGGCAGGAAAGCAGGCAACCTTGATTGCCCGGAACCTGGGAAAACTGCGGTCTCCAAACCATCGTTTTCACTCCCATTTTTAGCGATGACCCCCGTCCCGGGGGCTTTCGATGGCTGTTTTGCAATTGTCGATCTAAATCGCTAAGGTGCGTAAGCTGTGCTACACTTTTGGGGTTTTTTGCAAACCGCAGGAGCGGCAGTTACCATAGAAACTGTGGTAACGACACGCAAATCAGTCCACCATTATGTCTCTGACACCTTCCATTTCCCGCCGAGCGTTAAAGCACACCCGCGCGATTCACATCGACGCGTTCGTACGTGACGACGGCCTGTGGGAAATCGATGCGCATGTTACCGATACCAAACCCTTCGATCTTTCTTTGCCATCCGGCAATTTGCCGGCAGGCCAACCGCTGCACAGCCTGTGGCTGCGGCTGACGCTCGATCGCCAGTTCGTCATTGTCGACGCCGAGGCGGATTCCGAAGCGGTGCCGTATCGCGGCCATTGCAATACCATCGAACCTGATTACAAGAAATTGATCGGCTTGAGCCTGGTCAAGGGCTTCCGCCACACTCTGAGAGAGAATATCGGCGGCGCGCTAGGCTGTACGCATCTGACCGAGCTGGCGCAGATACTGCCGACCGCGGCGTTGCAGGCTTTCGGCGGCGAGATCAATCGCGCTGCCGACCAGAAGCCGCCCCAGCTCGATCGTTGCCATGCATTACGCAGTGAAGGCGCAGTTGTCGCCAAATATTATCCGAAGTGGGCAATCAGCCCTCCAGCAGGAATCGGCACCGAATCTGTTTTAGAAACGTCGCATGTAGAATCGCCGCAATCGCATTTATCCAACCAAGCAATTTCATTTAATTAAGTGTCAGAAGGGAAGCTCGCATGAAAATCCATGAGTATCAGGGTAAAGAAATTCTCCGCCAGTTCGGAGTGACAACACCGCGTGGCATCCCGTGCCTGAACGTCGATGACGCGGTCAAGGCAGCTGAAACCCTCGGCGGTTCGGTTTGGGTCGTCAAAGCCCAGATCCACGCCGGCGGTCGCGGCAAGGGTGGCGGCGTCAAGGTTGCCAAGTCGCTGGAACAGGTGCGCGAATACGCCAGCCAGATCCTCGGCATGCAGCTGGTGACACACCAGACCGGCCCGGAAGGCCAGAAAGTCCGTCGCCTGCTGATCGAAGAAGGCGCTGACATCAAGCAAGAACTGTACGTCAGCATGGTTACCGACCGCGTCAGCCAGCGCGTGGTGCTGATGGCTTCCAGCGAAGGCGGCATGGACATCGAAGAAGTCGCAGCCAGCCATCCGGAAAAGATCCACCAGGTCGTCATCGATCCGGCTACCGGCCTGACCGATGCCGAGGCTGACAGCATCAGCACCCTGATCGGCGTTCCTGCCGGTTCGATCGCCGATGCGCGCGTCCAGTTGCAAGGTCTGTACAAGGCTTACTGGGATACCGATTGCTCGCTGGCTGAAATCAACCCGCTGATCGTCACCGGTTCTGGCAAGGTCATCGCCCTGGACGCCAAGTTCAACTTCGACGCCAACGCCCTGTTCCGCCATCCTGAAATCGTCGCTTACCGCGACCTGGACGAAGAAGATCCAGCCGAAATCGAAGCTTCCAAGTTCGACCTGGCTTACATCTCGCTCGACGGTAATATCGGCTGCCTGGTGAACGGCGCCGGCCTGGCCATGGCGACCATGGACACCATCAAGCTGTTCGGCGGCGAACCAGCCAACTTCCTCGACGTCGGCGGCGGCGCAACGGCTGAAAAAGTCACCGAAGCATTCAAGATCATGTTGAAGAACCCAGGCTTGAAAGCCATCCTGGTCAACATCTTCGGCGGCATCATGCGCTGCGACGTGATCGCTGAAGGCGTCATCACTGCATCCAAGGCCGTTTCGCTGCAAGTGCCGCTGGTGGTCCGCATGAAGGGCACCAACGAAGAAATCGGCAAGAAAATGCTGGCCGACTCCGGCCTGCCGATCATCGCGGCGGACAGCATGGAAGAAGCGGCGCAGAAGGTTGTTGCTGCGGCCAACGGTAAGTAACAAATAACAAGGAACAGATATGTCGATCCTGATCAACAAAGACACTAAAGTCGTCACCCAAGGTATTACCGGCAAGACCGGCCAATTCCACACCCGCGGCTGCCGCGACTACGCAAACGGCAAGAACGCTTTTGTCGCAGGCGTGAACCCGAAAAAAGCCGGCGAAGACTTCGAAGGCATCCCGATTTTCGCTAACGTTTCCGAAGCCAAGGCCGCCACCGGCGCCAACGTCTCGGTGATCTACGTACCGCCGGCAGGCGCTGCCGCAGCCATCTGGGAAGCGGTTGAAGCCGAGCTCGACCTGGCCATCTGCATCACCGAAGGCATCCCGGTACGCGACATGCTGGCGCTGAAAGACCGCATGGCAAAAGCCGGCAGCAAGACCTTGCTGCTCGGACCAAACTGCCCGGGCCTGATCACGCCGGATGAAATCAAGATCGGCATCATGCCGGGCCATATCCACAAGAAGGGCCGTATCGGCGTGGTTTCGCGTTCCGGTACCCTGACTTATGAAGCAGTCGGCCAGCTGACCGCACTGGGCCTGGGCCAATCGTCGGCAGTCGGCATCGGCGGCGATCCGATCAACGGCTTGAAGCACATCGACATCATGAAGATGTTCAACGACGATCCTGAAACCGATGCCGTCATCATGATCGGTGAAATCGGCGGTCCGGACGAAGCCAATGCAGCTTACTGGATCAAGGACAACATGAAGAAGCCAGTGGTCAGCTTCATCGCCGGTGTTACCGCTCCTCCGGGCAAGCGCATGGGCCATGCCGGCGCGCTGATCTCGGGCGGCGCCGATACTGCGCAAGCCAAGCTGGACATCATGGAAGCGTGTGGCATCACCGTGACCAAGAATCCATCGGAAATGGCGCGTCTGCTGAAGGCGATGCTGTAATCGCCGCCTGACAGGCAAAATAGGGCGGGTGCTTATCGTATAGACGATTACCTGCCTGACCATGAAAAGGGAGCTTCGGCTCCCTTTTTTATTCTCGTGCACAATCAAGGTCTGGCTGCGGGTGTAGCATCCAGGAGCAGGGGCGGCGCCGACTTTGCAATTTATCTTGCCGTCCCCAGCAGAACCAAGGAAAATACTTGTAACTAGGCAATCACCTGATCTGCCATAACTTTTTATCGTGTCTCGACATATGCCGCTTGAGTTTGCCGCCAAAACGGATATTGGTATGGTGCGAGTACAGAACGAAGACACCGTCGTGGTCGACGATGTCTTGCAGCTGGCGATCCTGGCCGACGGCATGGGCGGCTACAACGCCGGAGAAGTCGCCAGCAGCATCGCCACCGTCGCCATCCAGGAAGAAATCGAAAGCCAGCTGCAGGAGTACCGCCGCCTGCAGAAGCCGGAAGACGAGCTGCCGGTGCGCCTGTGGCTGATGCAGGCTGTGCGCCAGGCCAACAGCACCATCATCAACGCCGCCCGCCGCGAGCCGGAATACCGCGGCATGGGCACCACCCTGGTGGTGGCCTGGTTCGAGCCGCAAGGCAGCCTTGCCATCGCCCATGTCGGCGATTCGCGCGCGTATCGCATCCGCGACGGTTTGCTGGAACAGCTCACGCGCGACCACTCCCTGCTGCAGGAACAGATCGACGCCGGCCTGATCCGCGCCGAAGATGCGCAATTCGCCAACAACCGCAACATTGTCACGCGCGCCGTCGGCATCGATTACCAGCTGGTGGTGGAAGTCCACCAGCACCAGGTGCAGCCCGGCGATCTTTACCTGCTGTGTTCGGATGGATTGTCGGACCGGATCGGCGACAATGATATCTTCAATATTGTCAGCGACGCCCAGGGCGACCTGAAGATGGCATGCACCATGCTTATCAATGCCGCGAACCAATCAGGTGGACAGGATAATGTGTCGGTGATCCTGGTCAGAGTGCCGGAGAACGAATAAGCGTGTTGCGATTGCCGGTGAAAATTGAAGGCAAGCGCGATATGCGGGCCCGCGATATAAATCCCGAAATTTGAGTATCATTGCCCCGAAACAACATTAAACTGGGGGTTTGCTGAAGTATGCAAGACCGATGTATGAGCAACGCCAATACCAGTAGCTGCGGACGTGGCCGGATCTGCAGCATGGTTTTAAATTAACTTACAAATAGCGTTTCCCGAGAGAGATAGGAATGGCGAAGATCATCCTGACCAAAGGCGGCACCGTGATACAAGAGATGACGCTCACCAAAGAGCGCACCACCATCGGCCGCCGCGCCCACAATGACATGGTCATTGATAACCTTGCCATCAGCGGCGAACACGCGGTCATCATCACTATCTACAACGATTCGTTCCTGGAAGACCTCAACAGCACCAACGGCACCCAGGTCAACGGCCATCCGGTCACCAAGCATTTCCTGCAGCATAACGATGTGATCCAGATGGCCAGGTACAAATTGCTGTACCAGGTGGATACGGATGAGGAAATCAAGGACAACCGGCCGAAGATGTTTCCGGTGCCGCGGCCGGATGCGACCATTACCGTGCTGGATGGGCCTAGTGCTGGCAAGGAAATGCTGTTGACCAAGGTCCTCACTACCATCGGCCGTCCTGGCATCCAGGTTGCGATTGTCACGCGCCGTCCTCATGGTTACGAACTGACCCATGTCGAAGGGCAGACTTATACCCGGGTCAATGACACGCCATTAAATGCCGGAGCCCGGCCGCTCAAGGATGAGGATGTGATTGATATTGCCGGGACTTTGATGAAGTTTTCCTGGAAGACTGCTTAACCCCCTCAGTTCTGCCAGGCGCCGGCTGCGCGTCTGGCTTCTCACCTCCGCGAATCTCTTTCGCGCATCTGTAATTTAAGACTATCGCCAATTTCCCATCTGTCGAGAATCGATAACACTGGTTTGTCATCTTGTTAGTGTGTTGATTGCTGGCCGTTGAGGACTTGGGGCAGGACAAATTGCTGCAAGAGTGAAGATGGCATTTTCATAGTTTCTTCATGACAAAATTTGTCAGCGCAACATCGAAAATCTGCCAAATTTCCTCACTTTTCCAGATGCAAATCCGGGAAATCGCGGGATTTTCCACTGGCACAGACATTGCTCTAAGTCATAGGCAGTGAAACCCCTTTTTATCAACCGGAGAAACACATGAAAATGATGCAACGCGCTCAGCGCGGTTTTACCCTGATCGAATTGATGATCGTTGTGGCAATTATCGGTATTCTGGCAGCGATTGCTTTGCCTGCTTACCAAGATTACACAGTTCGCGCTAAGGTTAGTGAAGGTCTGGTCCTTGCTGACACCGTCAAACTGGCTGTTTCCGAGACTTTCCAATCTAATGGCGTTGTTCCAGGAACCAATACAGCTGCTGGCTATACGTTCTCTGGTTCTAAGTATGTGTCCGATATCGAAGTCAGTGGTGCTGGTGTCATCACAATTACATACCAAACAGCTGCTGGCGGTATTACAGCTTTGTCAGGCGCTAATACGCTTGTATTGACTCCTTTCGTTAATAAAAACGCTTTGGTAGCAGGCACTAGCGGCACAATTGATTGGGCTTGTGCTTCGTCGACAAACACAGCGGCAACTGCTCACGGCTTTGCAAGCGGCGTTAATGCCGGTACTCTGCTGCCAAAATACGCACCTGCAGAGTGCCGTTAATATTTGTAGTGTGGCTGCAAGTGGTAATTCGTTAAAAAAGGCGCTGCGGCGCCTTTTTTACTAGATGATTAGATTGGCGAGACGAGGTAATTATATGAATTATTTCAATTTCCGGCGACGAAACCAGCTCGGTTTTACATTGATTGAATTAATGATAGTTGTTGCTATTATTGGTATTCTTGCCTCCGTTGCTTTACCTGCTTATCAGGACTTTACCGTTCGCACGAAAATTAGTGAAGGGCTGGTCTTGGCCGACGATGCAAAGATAGCGGTCGTTAGTGCATTTCAATCTACCGGTTTGGTCCCGACGCAAAATTCAGATACTACATATGGTGGTACAACTACCAAATATGTATCGAGCGTGCAAATTGGTGCCGGAGGTGTGATCACGATTAGTTACAACTACGCGCCGACAGGCATCACCGCTCTGTCAAGTACCACCAATATAATTTTACTAACACCAAACGTTAATAATTTGCCATTGACGGCCAATGCCAGCGGATCAATTGACTGGGCATGTACGTCGGCAACCAAGGCCGCTGCATCTGCGCATTTGCTGGTCGCGAATCTCGGCACCGTACCTCCAAAATATGCACCTGCAGAATGCCGTTGAAGATTTGAACAGCTACGTGAATTTCCCCGATAGCAGCGTCAAATTCAAATGATCCAAGTAATGTTTTCTATTGCTTGCCATATGCAGTCATAGTCAAACTGAAATACGCATTCATAAATAACTCATTGCTCCAAGGAAGTATATGCAGCAAACAATCAAAAAGCGTTTGCAGGCTTTTGCCATACACTTAGCAATTAGTGCACTGATCGGCGCATTTATATTTGCCCTGATTTATTTTGTCTGGTTTCCTTCGCCGTACTTCCTGCTTACCAATGGTCGCGAATTGTTTTTATTGTTGCTGGGATGCGATGTAGTGCTGGGGCCGCTGCTGACCCTGGTTATCTTCAATATCCTGAAGTCGCGACGTGAATTGCGACGCGATTTGATGCTGATCGCTTTCATCCAGCTCGCTGCGTTGGGCTATGGCTTGCATGTGATTTTTGAGGTTCGACCTCTGTATGTCGTTTTTTATGGCGATCAGTTCAATGTGGTGGCGGCGGACGAAGTGACCACAGATCCAAAGTTGAGCGGGACGCCCAAATTGTCGCTGCGCTCGTTGCTAGGGCCGCAGATTGTCGGAGCGAAAATGCCCGATAATAAGGACGAACGCCAGGCGATCCTTTGGTCGTCCGTCGGTGGCGGAGCTGATATTTTTGGCATGCCAAAATACTTTGTGCCTTATCAGCAAATGAAAGACGCAGTGCGCCAGAAGGCTGTTACAGCCCAAGGCTTTGCAGAGCAAAATAAGATCGCTGCATTCAATCTGGCACGCCTTGAGGCCGATTACCGTGCGCAACGCAATCCGGTCGGGTTTGTACCAGTAGTGGTACAGAGCAGATTCAAGTATGCTGCTGGCGTAGTGTCGTTGGCAACAGGGGAGTTGCTGCAAGTGGAGCCGGTAGAAGAGAAAAAATAGCGTATTTGTTTGCCATGGGCAAAAAGAGCTTGCAAGACAGGTGAGCTGGATAGCCAATTAATCGGATTTTTGCGGGAGAAAATGGATGTGGTTCAGCTGGTTTGATGCACGTGAGGAAAAGCAGTTTGGGCAGTCGCTTGCTGCAATCCTGATCGAGAGGCTTTCCCTTGAAGGGCCAGCTCGCAATAACAGGTTAATGGGCAAGAAGCATGATGCGATGCTGCATAACATGATGCAGCAGATAAGCAGCTTCACGCGCGACCGCAAGATGAATACCTACAAGAAAGCCCAGGTCGGCAATGCATTCAAATGGGCATTGAAAGACAAGGGATATGATTCCGAATATGTGGATCAGTTAACCAATTGGCTGATGTTGAAGATCTAGCCTATCCTTGATTTGTTGCAAGCAGCGGCTTGTGCAAACAGGTTTTGCGCAAGTCAAATTTGGCAGAAATGATCGCATATCTGATTGCGTTCGCTGAATCAATAACAATTCTTGAAGAACTACGTTCAAGATTCGCAGCCCTCCGATTTTTCCTCGAGCTCATGTTCAAATCCTTTAAAAATCTGTTTTCCTCGACCGAAAAGAAAGCCGCAGTCGCGGTGCCGCCAGCCGGTGCCGCGGTCGGGCAGGACATAGGCGCTGCCCGTACGGCGCATCTGGTGCGGGGCACCTCGTTTCTTGGCAAGGGAGATGTCCGCAACGCAGAAATGTGCTACCGGCAGGCGTTGGCGATCGACCCGGCGCATGTGTCCCCCTATATAGCTCTGGGATATGTGCTTAGAGAACAGCGGAAATTTGATGAGGCGAATGAAATACTGACGCAAGCGATAGAGCTTGACCCGAAAAATGTCGATGGTCTTTACATGTTGGGGACAATCGCTAAAGAGAACGGCGACAAGAGCGGCGCAATCGATAATTTCAAGAAGGCGCTCGCCGTCAAGCCGGATTTTGAGCCGATATACTGTGACTTGTGTTTGCTGATGTTTGAACAGGGCCAGCACGATGCCGCCAAAGACCTCCTCAGAAAAGGGACTGCAATTTTCCCGCAGAATCCCGACATCCATCACTACCTGGGAAATTTATATTCCATGGAGGGCAATCAAGATGCGGCGATTGCCTCCTATAAGAAAACCTTGGCTATTAAACCGGAGTTTGCGGAAGCGCTCAGCAATCTCGGCAACGCGCTGCAGGCAGGAGGGCAGGTCGAAGATGCCGTGGCCAGCTATCGGGCCGCACACGCCCTCAGGCCCGATTACGTTCCGGCTTTCACCAGCATGCTGTTGGCAATGCAGTACCACGCCGCATATACACAAACGGAAGTGTTTGCCGAGCACCGGCGTTTCGCGCAATTGTATGAGTCGCCGCTGAAATCGCGTTGGCCGCGGCATCGGAATACGCGTGACCCGAACAAGCGGCTCAAGATCGGTTATGTGTCCGGAGATTTTCGCAATCATTCCGTAGCGTTTTTCATTGAGCCTGTACTGAATACGCACGACAAGTCGCAGTTTGAAATCTTCGCTTATTACAATTATGTGATACACGATGACGTCACCAAGCGCCTGAGCCTGAAGATGGACCATTGGCTGTCTTGTGCCGGCATGTCGGACGACCAGCTTGCCGAGCGTATCGCCGCTGACGGGATCGATATTTTGGTCGATCTGTCCGGTCACACCGGCTACAACCGCCTGCTCACCTTTGCGCGCAAACCCGCACCGGTGCAAATGACCTGGATCGGCTATCAAGCTACCACCGGGTTGACGGCCATGGACTATCGCATTACCGACGCGTCGATGGATCCGCCAGGGACCACCGAACAATTTCATACGGAAACGTTATTGCGGATCCCCGCGTCGGCGCAATTCCAGCCGTCAGTCGATTGTCCGCCGGTCAACCCTTTGCCCGCCCTGACATCTAAGCAATTCACGCTGGGTTGCCTCAATAATCTGGCAAAAATCAACCAGGAAACTGTGCACCTTTGGGGGCGCATCCTGAACGCTCTGCCGCATGCCAAGCTTATGCTGGGGAACGCGACCGGGCCGCAAGCGAAGCAGCGTCTGGTCGACATGTTTGCACAGGAAAATATCGCGGCTGATCGATTGATTATCCAGCCAAAGATGTCTTTAGCGAATTACCTGAAGTTACATCACCAAATCGACCTGGCGCTGGATACTTTTCCGTATAACGGCGGCACAACCACCCTGCATTCTCTGAGCATGGGAGTGCCGGTGATCGCTTTGTCGGGCGATACGCCGGTATCTCGTGCCGGTGTTTCCATTCTTGCAGGGGCGGGTTTGCCCGAGTTCCGTACATACAGTGAAGATGAATATGTGGCGAGGGCGATAGAAGTTGCTCAAGACCTGCCAAAGTTGAATGAGATCAGGCAATCGCTGCGTGAGCGGGCGGCGCCGTTATTCACTTCGGCTCCCGAGCAGGTAACCCGGCCGCTTGAAGATGCCTATCGCACGGCCTGGAGAAAATGGTGCAGCAATTGATTGTCACAGTTCGACGATATTGATCGATGTGTCGAACGAAGCATGCAGAAAAGTCTTGGCCGCGATATTTTTCGTTATTTTTCCTGCGACGTCGACCACACAAAATTTACCTACCTCGATAGCATCGCCAATGATCACTCCTAAGCCGAGCGTGGCGTTGGCGCCGATTTTTGCAGCGCGGCCAATTACCACGCCTGCTTCAATCCACGCTGAATTACCTATTCGGCAAGCGCTGCCGATATTGGCGCCGCTGCCGATCACGGTATTGAAGCCGATCTGGCAATCATGACCTACGATGGCGCCTGCGCCAATCATGACATTCTCCCCGAGGCTGGCCGTATTGGCTACCAGCGCGCCTGGGCAAACCAGCGCGGGCATCGAGAAGCCGCGTTCTTTTAATTTTGCCATCAGCTCGAAGCGGCGGAAATTCAGGAATTGATCGTCGTATGCGGCAAAGGCGGTGGCGCCGTCGACCACCAGGTTGTCCAGCACGCTTAGATCGAATACATAGGCGGCATCCTGATCTAGCCTGACCGGCCTTAAATCGAGGCCGGGATCCACTTCGCGCCAGGCTGCCATGGCCCAGTCAAGGAGGGCGCCGCTGCCTATCACATATTTAGAGCGCAATTTTTCCCTCCATCACGTCGAGATACCAACGCTCAATGCTGCCGTTTGCGAATTCGTAGTCACCGAGTCGGGCCGACGGTGCGCCAGGGTGCAACTGTTTTTGTATGTTCTGCATGACATCGATATCTTCCCGCAACACCCGTTCCGCTCCCATCATGTGTGCATGTAACACAGCGGGCGAGGCGGCATAGCGGCGTTTCTTTTTTGCAGTCACGTAGTGAACCATCATATCGGTGCGGTCCGGGGAAACAGGAATATGGTGCTCGATGATGAAAGAGTAACCGCCGCCGGAAGCGATATGTAAATTGGGGAAGGCCAGCCAGTTGTAATACCAGTCTTTGCTGCCATATCGTTCGACATTGTCATGCCAGGAAAACGGCAGCACTTCTTTCATCGGGGTATCCGGGCCGCCGTTGCTAAAACTGCGTAATCTGGACATCGTCGTGCTGCGGTCATTTGCGGTCGATTCCTCCAGGTTTTTAAAGGCGGCAAGCCCGGCTTCGTCAATGTTGACCTCGAATTTCACCTTTTGGTACAGGGAGCGTGCGTGCACATAACGGGGATGGTGGGCGTCGCGCAGGTTTTCATAAGCGAGCTTCCAATTGGCCTGCATTTTAAAGGTCGTCAACATTACTTCGCCGTCGAAAGCGTCGGAACATTCTTGTAATGATGTAAGGAAGTCGGCACCGAACTGCTCGCCGATAGGAATGGGATTGCTGGATAGATTGATAAATACAAGATTGCCAATTGTCTCCAGCGCAAAGCGCTGCAAGTGCAGGCAGGCACGCTCTTCCGGAGGGTAGCGAAAGGCCTCGGCTTCGAACGGGATGTTATCCGGTGCTCCGTCCTTACCGTAGCCCCATCCATGATAGGAACATACCAGTGGCCGCACGCCGTTGGCCAGTGTTTGCACCGGATTCTGCCGATGCACGCAAAGATTTTCAAAGGCGCGCAACTCGCCGTTAAAGTTCTGCACCACGATCGGCAACCCGCATAACGTACGCGTGATAAAAGCATTATGTTGCGACAGCATCATTTTGAGGCCGATGAACTGCCAGAGCGGTTTGAAAAACAATTCGCGCTCGCGCTCGAACCAGCCTTGGTCGATATAAGCTTGCGGGGGCATACGTGAAAGCATTTACTTTCCTTATTTCTTACTTTTTATCCGGTCGAGCGGACGGTGTTGCCAAATATATGCACAGGGAACGCGAACAACGGATCTATAAATGTGCCATCCGGCAGCGAGGTCGCATAGGCGCCTGGCACATCGATCACGCAATGGCGGCCCAGCGTGACATTGGCCGCGATTTTCACATCAGCGCCGACGATGGAGTGCATGCCGATGCGTGCGTGGTTGCCGAGCGCTGCGCCAAGTCCGATCCATGCATTGTTGCCGATCTGCACGTTGGCATCGATACGTGTACCGGCAGCGATGAAGGTATTGTTGCCGACGCGTACGCCGGAGCTGACGATTGCACCGGCACCGATCCAGCAGTTTTCTCCGAGCTGTACATCAGGTTCTACCATCGCGTCTGGATGTATCAGCGTCGCGCATTTGAATCCTCTCAACCGGACGCAGGCATAGGCATCCAGCCGGGCATGGTTCAGCGCGTTATGGTCTACGGCAGCGAATACCCGTACCTTGGCTGGGTCCATTCCAGCAAGATATGCAGTAACATCGGAAGAAATTGTGTCGGTTGAGGTTAGCGGCATAGTCAGCAGATCGTACTCGGCCACGTCCAGGCCGTGCTTGTTTCCGAGACGGGTCCATGCGGCCTGCGCAGCGTCAAAAATGCTGCCGCATCCGATCAAGGCCAGCTGCATATTTTCTCCGGCGCTCAAGCTTTATCTCCCATTAACCGCAGATACACGTCAGCGACGCGTCGCAGCTGTGTTTCATAGGTACCGTGGCAAGCAGGCCGCCCGCCGGCATGCAGTCGAGCCTGAAGTGCTTCCAACAGCACCAGGTCTTCATCCAGGACGCGTTTTTCGCCTTTAAGGTGACCCCACAAAATGGCGGGCAATGCAGCGATCCGCTGTTTTTCTTTGGCGGTCATCAATGTGAACCTGACTTCGGTACGGTCGGCGGCGACCGGATCGAATTGCTGTATCAGAAAAACCAGACCCCCTACCGAAATGAAATTCACATTCGGATAAATAAAATAATTGTGATAAGTATCCTCTGGTCCGTATTGCTCGACCATGGCATGCCAGGGCCATGGCTGAACGCTCATCGCCATGGTGGAGCAAAAGCTCAAACTGGATAATTCGCTGTCGTCGACCGAAGTCTCAGATGCGATTTCTGCCGGTTGCGCGGCGACGTTCTTTATCAAAGGCCGGAATGTGCGCGGGTGGACGTAGGCAACATGGTTTGCATCCAGTACATTCTCGAAATTGAGTTTCCAGTTGTAGCGCGCCGGGACGCAAGTGTGGATTGCCTGCGAAGAGAAGTGGCTGGAAATGTCGGCCAGTTGTTCTCGAAATTCTTTGGTAAATTGTTGTTCGATCGGTATCGGGGTTTCGTGGACATTAACGAATACCAGATTGCCGATTACCTCTATGGCGAACTCTCGCAGGCACAAGCTGGAACGTTCTTCTGAGGTAAAACGGTACAAGGTTTGTTCATCAGGGATGGTCTTGGCGCGTCCGTCTGCATCGTAAGTCCAGCCGTGGTAACGGCAGGCGAGCCGGCGTTGACCGTATTCTTCGAACTGCAATGGCATCTGGCGGTGCGCACATTGATTTTCAAATGCCTTGAGCACGCCGGAAAGATTCTGGATCACGATCGGTATTCCCCCAATCGTTCGTGTCAGGAATGCGTCCGGTTCAGCGAGCAGCGTACGCAGCCCGGCGAATATCCAGAGTTTGCTAAAGATATGGGTTTGCTCGCGTTCGAAAACAGCAGGGTCGATATAGTGGCTGGCTTGAAGTTCCGAAAGCATTATTTGAACCTGAAGCGCTTTGCCGGATTGCCAAAAACGGTAATCCCGGCTGGTACATTGCCGATGACGACGCTGCCGGCGCCAATAGTTGCGCCATCGCCGATCTTGACCTTGGGCAAAATGGTTGCGTGCGGATGTATTACAACGTCTTCCCCAATCTGGGCGCCGCCGCCGATAAAGACGAAGCTGCTGACTGTGGAGTAGGAACCCACCGTAACATCGTAGCCGATGATTGCATTCGACAAGACAGTCACGAAGCTGCCAAGCTTCGCATCGGCGCCGATCGATACATGACGCTCGAACACACAGCCGATGCCCATGCTGGCGCGGTCGGCCAGATGCAGATCCGGCATCAGGTTCATGAATTCCGCTCCCTGCTCCCGCAGAGGGGTGGAGTACTGGCGTTTCATTGCCGGCTTGCCAAGTGCACAAACGAAGAGATCGGGAGCTTGATAGCGATAAGTCAGCGGATCGCCGACCACTGGCAGGCCGGGGACCGGCATGAGATCGGAGCGGCCGTCTAGAAATCCTCTGACTACCCATTCTTTTCCGTGTGCCGGATCGGACTTTGCAACCACTGCCGTATTGCGGCCAAAGCCGCCCGCACTAATGATATAGACGTTTCTCATTCCTGGACCTTAGGTAAACGGGATGCCGCCGTCCAGGTTGAAACTGGTGCCGGTGATCTTGCGGCTTGCGTCCGACAGGAAATAAACCGTGGCATAAGCTACATCCTCAGGACGACCAATACCGAGTGGGTACATCTTGTCTTTTTCATCCAGCCAGGCGCGAATTTTATTCACTAACGGCGTATCGACCAGCCCTGGCGATAATGAGTTGACCCGGATTCCCCGCTTGGCGACTTCTAACGCCAGGCAGCGCATCAAACCGATCAAGGCCGCCTTGGAAGCTGAATAAGGACCGACGCCAACCGTACCCGTGTGGGCGGCGATCGAGGTCATGAATAGAATGGAAGCCCCGTCGCGAATGTTTTTCTTGTACAGCAATCGCTGCGTTAACAAGACAGGGGCGTTAAAATTTGCTGAAAATACCCGGTCCAGAAATGTCTCGCTGACCATTCTGATCGGTATTACTCCATCGATGCCTGCGCCATGCACTACACCATCGACTTCCCCTGCCTGATCAACTAAAGCGTATAACTGCTCCTGATCTGTCAGGTCGGCACATATGGCACTATGGCCACTGCCCGAGAGGGCCGAAAGCGTTTCATTGAGACGTGTTTCGTCGCGCCCGCTAATCACTAGCCGCGCGCCCACCAGTGCGCACTGGATTGCTACTTCGCGGCCAATGCCGCTCGATGCGCCAGTAATAAGAATGGTCTTGTTTCGAAGATGAAAAGGGTTGTTGGTTATCATGTTCATGACCGGTCTATCCCCTGGCTCGAAGAGAGAGACCGCCGTCAATCACCAGGCTGCTGCGCGTTACCCAGCGGCTCGCCGGTGCAAGAAGATAGGCGATGCCGTTCGCAATATCAGTCGCTTCAATTGCGCCAAGGGGAACGAGATCGACCTTGCTCTCTATTGAAGACACACCTTGGAGTTTTTCAAGCATCGGGGTGTCTACGTAGCCGGGAGAAATGCAATTCGCGCGTATTCCCTGTTTGGCATGTTCCAGTGCAATGGTGCGTACCGTTGCGGTCAATGCTGCCTTGACACCGGAGTAGATGCCTGTGGCGATAGGTGAAAAGTGCTCTGCACGTGCGGTGACAAAAACCAGGGAGGCGTCATTGTTGATTTTTTTCTTGGACAGTAAGCGCTGTGTCAGCATTACAGGTGCTTCGTAATTCACAGAAAACATCGCGTGCAGGTGCTGTTCAGACACCATCCGCATGGGGACTAAGGCTGCTACGCCTGCGCTAAACACGCAGCCGTCGAGCGGCGGTACGGCATCCACCAAAGCGTGCCGTGCTTCGGCATTGGTCAGGTCGCCGGGAATGATCGTATGGCCAGTACCAGACAGGGAGGTCAAAGTGGCGTTCAGGCGGTCCATGTCACGCCCGCAAAGCACTACAGTCGCACCAAGCTCCGAGCACAACAGGGCCGCAGCGCGACCGATACCGGAAGACGCCCCCGTCACCAGAATAATCTTGTTCTGGAGGCTGAAAGGTGAATCGTTCATACGCTCATACTTCGATTAATTCAGGAAATTTCGCTTTCTCCAGATCCACGATACAGCTCCCCCAGGATAATCCGATACCAAAGCCGGATAACAGTACGCGTTTGGGCCCATCCTGCAGCGACTCGCGGATGCGCGCGGTCATGGTTACCGGTATGGATGCCCCGCTGGTGTTGCCGAAGTCATGCAGGGTTGAGGGAACTTTCTCGGGCGGCAAGCCTAGTTTTTTGCGTATGGTCTCATTGATCATGCGATTGGCTTGATGGAAGAGGAAGTAGTCGATTTGGTCCGACGACTGTCCGGCATATTCGAGCAGGCGGTTTACCGCTGGAGGCACCTGCTGTGTTGAAAAGCTCAGCACTGCTGGACCGTCCAGAATCAATTCGTCAGGACGCCGCAATACTCCGTCCTCATCCTTGTACGGAATCAAGTGCTGAATGTCCACAGGCTCGCGATGACCTCCTACGGGCATAATGATTGCGCGGTAACCGCTGCCGTCGCTGTTCAGGTCGAAGTGCATGGGCGGGGCGCCCGGAATGTATTCAAGAGCGGTGGCCGTACCAGCATCAGAAAACAGCGGATCGATGACCGTCGCAGCCTTATCGCCGACCAATACCAGGCCTTTCTTGATGGTGCCGGCTGAGATCATGCAACCCAGGATATATAGCGCGAACGGATAGCCAGAGCAACCAAGATTGACATCGAACGCGACGGTAGCCTTGGTCAGCTGCAAGCGGTCCTGAAGAATGATTGCCGTGGCAGGAATTAAATAATCGGGTGACTGTGAAACGATAATCAATGCATCGACTTCTTCGCGTTTCCAGCTGAGTTCGTCTAGCAGGCGCTCGGCAGCAACGAAAGCAAGATCAGAGAAACATTGCCATTCCGGGCACATGCGGCGCTGAAATATGCCGATGTTGCGCACCAGCCGTTCGCGGCCAGATCGCATCTGGGGCGGGCAATCGTCGACGTTCGAAATGATGCGCTTGGGAACGCAGGTCGTCATCCCTGCATATCTGACATTGTTTAGCGTTGATTGAGTCATGGAATGTCAGCAGACAAGTGCGTAAATATCATTGATGGCGCGGCACGTGACAAGATTATCCCCGGTAATGGTCTTGCTATATTCCATGTCGCACATGACGATAACGCCCAAGGCTGCCAGCGAATCCCATTCAGGCAGGCTGAGCAGTTCGGTAGTCGCGGTGATCTCCACCGGTTTCTGAAAATCCACTGCGTTACTAAATTTCTCAATAAACTGCTCGATCGTATCCATATGGCTCTCAGGTGGTTTGATGTAAAGATGGTGTGTGTGAAACAGCGCGCTGGACAGCAGTTGCGACCAGTTCAATCTGTGTATCGCTCATGTTTAGGAAAAATGGCAAGCCGATAAGGTCGGTGGCGACTTTTTCGGCATCGGGAACCGGTAATACTACTATCTTTCCAATTTCGGGAGCATGTCGATGCAGCAAAGGCTGGTACCAACGCCGAGTGGCAATCCCCTGTTCCTGGCAAAGAGTTTCAAGGTTCGTGCGTGCAGCTTCCGATCCTAATCGAAGGCAAAAGGAAGTGGGGGCTGTCGGTGCCGGACCTGTTTGCCATGTCAGAACTTCACCACAGGTTTTTTCCAGGACCGCACGATAACGCTGGTACAAGCGCTGGCGCTGGATGGCTTGCTCGTCCCAACTATCCAAGCTAGCCAAGGCCACCGCAGCATGAAATTCCGACAGCTTTGCATTTGTCCCGGCGGACGACAGGTAGCCGACCGGCACGCCGGCATCGGGCGTCAGGTTAATACCGAAATTGCTTTTTTGGCAAACAAGCATATTGATCGATGCATCGCCGGAGACGATAAACCCGCCTTCTCCTGCGGGCAGCGATTTGGTGGCATGCATGCTGAAGACAACCGGGACGTCGGCGGCGTCAACCCATTGGTTGCCGAAGGCTGCAGCCGCATCTATCACGATGCGCACGCCGGTTTGTTTTTGAAACTCGCTCCAGCGTTTGGTGTCTTGGGGGTAGCCGAACGTTGCAACTACAACCGCGGCGCGGGCGCCGGTAGCCTTGACAGCCGCCGCAGCGATTTCGGGCGTCAAGAGCCAGTTGTCCGGATCGATGTCAGCAACAACCGGGACATAGCCGGCACGGATGACGGCGGTAATGGTTGCTACAAAGGTAAGCGCCGGGACCAGAACCGGGGAGCCTGCGGGCAAATTCAATGAATTTAAGGTTAGTTCAATGCCTAGGGTAGCGTTACTTACCGTCGTAACGTACATCTGGTGTTCGGTATGCGACGCAAATCGCTGCCTGAGGCGCGATTCCAGTTCCCTGACCAGCGGGCCGAAATTGGTGTAATGGCGTGCCTCGTCCATGCGTCCCAGATAAGGCCACAGTGCCGACCGATCTGGCACCATGGGTACCAGCAGCGGCACGCGAATTGGGGGTACATTCATCATTTAATTAAGTAGACAAGACTTTGTTAGTGTTTCGAATGCCCGGAGTTCGCCGCGATTGCCGTAATTTAGGGTGCCAATGAATTAGTGCTGCAGTATACCTGTAGCTTTGTGGCAATTTCCCATAAAATTCGTCAGGTGTTGCATAAAATTTTCATTGCAAGCGACAATTTCCGTCATACAGTTCATTGCGGCCTAGCCTGGTGTGCTTTTCGCGCACGGAGTTTTGGATAAGGCAAGCAAGTTCTGGGCCGAAAGTGCCGCAGATATATGACGCGCCACAAATAATGGTTGATTAAACACAAGCGGCGATCTCATGGTGCTTCGGTTCCCCTCGGTAGTCCTTTTCCCCTCGATATTGGTTGTCTTCGCTGCTGCAATCAGTCCATTGTGGCCATTTTCCATCGCAGATGGCGGCGGTTTCCATGACAATCAGCGGATTATAGAGATTTCGTGTTTGGTGCTGACCGCCCTGTTTGGCGCAACCCTCCTGATCCGCTTCGGGCGCGAGGACCTGCGGCAAATATTTGATCGCCGGATAACCTTTTTCCTGTTCTGGTTTTTCTTGCTTGGCCTGGCATCCAGTGTTTTTGCATATTCTCCCCGCCATGCTCTATTTGAATGGGCCGGTTTCCTGCTGTTGCTTACAATGTCCGCCCTGATCGCATCGGAAATCCGCGCCAAAGGCCAGGCCTGGCTGGACAAGATATTGTTGTTCTGCGGGTTGGGAGCTGCGGTTTATATTGTTATAGAAGCAGTTGTCTATATTGTCGCGATCAATGCGGGCGGGCAGCCATCGAATTCATTTCTTATATATGGCTTCGACAATTACCGGTTTCTCAATCACGTTCAAACCGTGACCTTGCCATTGCTTGGCCTGCTCATATGCCGTAGCGCCAATGGCAAGCAAAAAATATTTGCGTGGGGCGTTGCGTCCGCATGGTGGGCGTTGCTTTTCGTTCCGGCCGGGCGCGGCACGTTGCTTGGCCTGGCGGCTGGAGTATGCGCGGCCTGGTTTTGTTTGCGCGGCGATGCGAAACCCTGGTGCCGGGTAATGTTATGGTCGGGGCTGGCCGGCCTGGGAATATATGTTCTGTTTTACGTACTGATCCCGCTATCGCTAGGGCTGCATCCGTTCGGATTTCTATCCTCCGTGATCGAGCGCACCATAGAGAATCCGGATTCCAGCCGCTGGTCGTTGTGGGTGCGCGCCTGGCAAATCACGCTTGCCCATCCCTGGCTCGGGGCGGGACCTTTGCATTTTGCCCACTTCGGGCGCGACGTGCAGCTCGGCGCACATCCTCACAATTGGGTGCTGCAGATTGCCTGCGAGTGGGGCATCCCAGCCTTGCTTGCGCTGGTCGCTGCGATTGTGCTTGGCTTTAAAAAACTGCTGGCTGCGCGCCAGTATCTGCTCCCGACCGACGTCAGAAACCATCTGACGTTAGCCGCGTGGCTGACCACCGGGGTCGCAATCCTGGTGGATGGTTTGGTGTCTGGTTTGATCGTGATGCCTACCAGCCAGTTGTGGATTGCGGTGTACATCGGTTGCTGCTGGGGTTGGGTCGCCTCGCTCACGCCATCGCAACACGATTCTACGTTGCGCTTGCCCATGGCTGTCCGATTCAGCGGCTTGGCGGGCCTGGTAATGTTGATCTATTTTCTCGGCAATGGCATGTGGCCGGAAATCCGCAACCTGTCTTTGCACGAAGAGCAAAATTTACAAAAAGAGCGCTACGCTCATCCGGTACCGCGCCCGCGGATTTGGCGTGCGGGATATTTTTGACGGCGGGGATGCATTTGGCTAGGCCTCTGCGATCCAGTCCCCCGATTTGCCGCCATGTTTCTCCATGACCCGCACATCGGTAATCACCATCCCCCGGTCGACAGCCTTGCACATGTCGTAGATCGTCAGCAATCCAATCTGCACCGCCGTCAACGCTTCCATCTCCACCCCTGTCTTGCCCACGGTCTCGGCCTGCGCATTGCAGGTAATGCTGCTTGCCGCATCATCAATACTGAAATCGACCGTCACCCGCGTCAGCGCCAGCGGATGGCACAGCGGGATCAGGTCGCTGGTGCGTTTGGTGGCCATGATGGCGGCGATGCGGGCGATGCCTAGCACGTCTCCTTTTTTTGCAGTGCCGGACTGGATCAGCGCCAGTGTTTCTGCTTTCATGCGGATGCAGCCGCTGGCGAGGGCGATGCGGTGGGTGTCGTTTTTGCTGCCGACATCGACCATGTGAGCCTGGCCGCCCTGGTCAAAATGGGTCAGCTTGGCGGATGCAGGGGTTTTATTGGTCATGGCGGTATTTTCTGTAGATGATGCGGCGCATCGCAGGTCGAATCCTTGGGGAAGCCGGTACTTGCCGAAGGTGGAACAATGGTCCTCTGCTAGTATCATAGCATCGTGATTTTGACACTATCCAGTACTCGATGAATCGATCATTGCAATTGCCCTGGCGAATGTTGGTTGCTGCGCTCATCAGCGCATGCTGCGTACTGCCGCCGCAGCCGGCATTGGCGGTACAAAACCTGCCTACCCTGGGCGACACTTCACGCGAATCGCTGTCGCCGCTGATGGAACGCAAGCTGGGCGAGGAAGTGATGCACGACATCCGGCGCGATCCCGATTACCTGAACGATGCGCCGCTGCTGGAGTACCTGAACAACTTCGGCTGGACCCTGGTTAACGCCCGGCCCGAGGTGCGCGGCGAGGCCGGGTTCGATTTTTTCTTCTTTGCGGTGCGCGACCCGGTCTTGAATGCGTTTGCCTTGCCGGGCGGTTTTATCGGCGTGCATTCCGGCCTGCTGCTGGCGGCGCAGAGCGAATCCGAACTGGCTTCGGTGCTGGCGCATGAAATCGGCCATGTGGCGCAACGCCATATCGCGCGCATGGTGGGCAGCCAGAAGCAGGATTCGATGATCGCCCTGGCGTCCATGCTGCTGGGGGCGCTGGCGATGCGCGGCAGCGGCGATGCGGGTGCGGCGGTGATGATGGGCGGCACCGGCCTAGCGATGCAGCGGCAGCTGAATTTCAGCCGCGACGCCGAGCGCGAGGCGGACCGGATCGGACTGTCGATCCTGGATGCGGGCGGCTTCGAGACCAGCGGCATGGTGGCTTTTTTCGGGCGCATGCAGACGGCTTCCCGCAACTATTCGGATGTGGTGCCGCCGTATCTGCTGACGCACCCGCTGACTACCGAGCGGATTGCCGACATCGATGCCCGGATCCGCGAACAGCGCTACCGGCAGCGCGCCGATGGCCTGGATTTCCAGTTGATGCGGGCCCGCGTGCGGGTGTTGCAAGACGATACCGAGCAGGGCCGGCGCGAGGCCCAGATCGTGTTTGACGCGCAGCTGCAGCTGAATACCAAGCAGCAGATCGTTGCCGCTAAATACGGCATGGCTTTCCTGGCGTTCAAGCAGGAGGCATATGGCAAAGCGGAGGATTTGCTGCAGCAGGCTGTGGCGGCCGCCTTGCCGGCGAAGCAGAGCCTGATGCTGACCGACCTGGGCGTTGAGATCATGCTGGTTACCAATCGCGAGACGGAAGCCTTGAAGCTGGTGCAGCAGGGGCAGGCTCAGTATCCCTTGTCGCGCGGGCTGGCGCATCAGTATGCGCGGGTGCTGATTGCTTCCAAGCGCTTGGACGATGCTATCAAATATCTGCGCGAGCAGGCCCGGCTGTATCGCCAGGATGCGGATGTGCAGGATTTGCTGGCCAAGGCTTATTCGGCGCAGGGCAAGCGGGCGTTGCAGCATATGGCTTTGGCGGAGTCTTATGTGTTGACCGGAAGTGTGCCGGCGGCGCTGGACCAGTTGCGGATTGCGCGGAATTCGGGGGATGCGGGGTTTTATGACCAGTCCATGATTGATGCGCGGGAGAGGGAGTTGCAGGAACGTTGGAAAGAGGAATTGAAGGCATCTAAGGAACGTTAGTGCCGAGGTGGTTGCCCCGTGGTCCGTTAAATAGGGTCAGAGTTGAATTGTTGACCGGTCAATAATTCGACTCTGACCCTATTTAATTATGTCTGGCGGGGGTGTTGGGTAAAACCGAAGTGCGCTGCGATATCTTCTGTGGCGATATGCGTGACGGGTAATTCTTTACCTGAGTTTTGCCAGGTCAGGGGTTGATGCGGTGTTGCGATCCAGTCGAGCAGGGTTTCGTCGCTGACGATGTTTCCGTCCATGCGCAAAGCGGCCAGGCATTGCGCCAGGTCGCGGTCGTCGACTGCGGCAACCTGGCCTGGGGCGACCAGCAGCAGCCTGCCTTGTTCGGTCAGCATGGCGGATTCGATGGCCGTCATTGCTGCGCCGGTCTGCAGGACAAAACCCAATGCGGGATCGGTATGGACGATATAGGGCGTCAACGCCAGGTCGACGTAGACCCGTTGCGGGCCGTTCTGGAAATACCAGCAGCCTTGTTCGTCCGCGGCGTAATTGCGGTTGATGAAGCCCACCAGCGCGGTGTGCATGATCTTGTCGCCGGGCAGGCCTTGGCGCTGCGCCTGCTCGTCGCGCATGCGCCAGGCGCCGCGCGCGTCCAGTCCCAGCCAGCCGTAGCAGTGCGGGACGTTGGGCCATTTCAGCATGGCTTGGGCGACGACTTGATCCATTAGTTATCCTGCAAAAAACGCAGCATGCGCTGCGGCAGCCAGTCGAGCCGGCCGGGCGGGCCGCCGGTGGCGAAGCCGACGTGGCCGCCTTGCTCAGGATACTCCAGCGTGACGCTGGCGGCGGCCTTGGGCGGCAAGTGCTGCGGCGGCAGGAAAGGGTCGTTGCGCGCGTTGAGCACCAGCGTCGGCACCGTGATGTCGTTGATCACCAGCTTGGCGCTGGCGCGGTGCCAGTAGTCGTCGGTGTCGCGGAAGCCGTGCAGCGGCGCGGTGACGATATTGTCGAATTCGTACAGGTTGCGCGCGCGCAGCATTTTTTCGCGGTCGAACAGGCGCGGGAATTGCTGCAGCTTGTCGAGCGACTTGCTTTTCATGGTGCGCAGGAAAGAGCGCGTGTAGACCATGTTGAAACCGCGCGACAAGGCAGCGCCGCCGCCGGCCAGGTCCAGCGGCGCGGAAATCGCGCAGGCGGCATCGATGATTTCCGCCTGGTGCTGGGACTCGCCGAGCCAGCGCAGCAGCGCGTTGCCGCCCAGCGAAACACCGGTCGCGTAGATTTTTCCGAACTGCCTGGCAGTGCGGCCGGCGACCAGGCGCCGCAATATCCAGTCGACTTCTTCGGCGTCGCCGGAATGGTAAAAGCGCGGCGCCTGGTTGATTTCGCCGGAACAGCCGCGGAAGTGCGGCACCGCGCCAGACCAGCCCAGCGTCGCCAGCTGCGCCATCAGGGCGCGGCTGTAGTGGCTGTCGGAAGAACCTTCCAGGCCGTGGAACAGGACTACCAGCGGCTGCCCGGGCCGGCCGTCGACAAAATCGATATCGATGAAATCGCCGTCGGGCGTATCCCAGCGTTCGCGCCTGAACGCGACTGCCGGCTTGCTGATGCAGGTGGCTGGGTAAATGGTTTGCAGGTGGCCGCCCGGCAGCCATAGCGGCGCGGGATAGGAGTCAGGTGAGGCAGCAGCGGGCATACGACTTTCTGTGTTGTTCGGTTCAATGCAAGGTGGCGCTGGATGTGCTTTCTTCCGGCGCCGCGCCCGGCGCTACCGAAGCATGGTGCAGCACGATGCGCCAGCCGCGCGGGGTCTTCATGTAGATATTGGTCGCCAGGATGTGCATCTCGCGGTCGGATTCGCTGGCTTGGCGCAGCTCCTCCACCAGGTTATGGATGCTGGTCGACATATTATGCGTCACGTGCAGCTGGCGCGCATGGATGTGCACGCCGCCGCGTTCGAACAGGCTCTCGAAAGCCGCCCGGATCGCTGCATGGCCATGCAGCCGCGGCGCGTTCGGGTGGATGCAGACGATTTCGTCGTCGTCCGCCCATAGCGCCATCATGGCCTCGATATCGGCGCGGCTCATGGCGTCGTAAAAAGCGGTTTCGGTTTCTTCGGCTGAGCCATGCATGAATTTGACGTGCGGCATATTGCCTCCGTGCTCAAACTATTGAACGAATTGTCACCATGTTTTACTGCCATCAAAAAAGGGAGCCAGGCTCCCTTTTTGCTATCAGTGCCCCTTCAGTGGCCCTTGACCACCGCACCCGGTTTCAACCGGTACTGCGTGCCGCAGTAGGGGCATTTGGCGTTGCCGCTGCTGTCGAGATTGAGGAACACCCGCGGATGCGAGGACCAGGTCGGCATCAGCGGGTTAGGGCAATGCGCCGGCAGGTCCTTGCCGTCGAGTTCAACCGGGGTTTGCGTGTTTGCTGCCGAATTTGCTGCTGTAGTCATCTGTTTCTCCAAATTTGCTTCTGCTTTATCTGCAACTGACTGCTGTCGACGCTGGCTTATTTCCCGACCACGGTAAGCCAGTGCCGGTATTTGTCAGACTTGCCTGCCACCACATCGAAAAACATGGTTTGCATCTTTTCGGTGATCGGGCCGCGCTTGCCTTCGCCGATGCTGCGGTTGTCGAGTTCGCGGATGGGCGTGATTTCCGCCGCGGTGCCGGTGAAAAAAGCTTCATCGCTGCAATACACTTCATCGCGGGTGATGCGCTTCTCGATCACTTCGATGCCGCTGTCGCGCGCCATGGTCAGCACCGCGTCGCGCGTGATGCCGTCAAGGCAGGACGCCAGGTCAGGGGTGTAGATCTTGCCGTTCTTGACGATGAAGACGTTTTCGCCGGAACCCTCCGACACATAGCCGTCGGTGTCCAGCAGCAAAGCCTCGTCGTAGCCGTCGGTCAGCGCTTCCTGGTTGGCCAGGATCGAATTGATGTAATAGCCGCTGGCCTTGGCGCGTACCAGCGATACATTGACGTGGTGGCGGCTGAACGAGGAAGTCTTGACGCGTATGCCTTTGGCCAGGCCGTCTTCGCCCAGGTAGGCGCCCCACGGCCAGGCCGCGATGGCGACGTGCACGGTATTGCCCTTGGCGGCGATGCCGAGCTTTTCCGAGCCGATCCAGATCAGCGGCCGCATGTAGCAGGACTCCAGCTGGTTTTCGCGCACCACCTGGATTTGCGCGTCGATCAGGGTTTGCAGGTCGTAAGGCACTTGCATCTGGAAGATCTTGGCCGAGTTCAGCAAGCGCTGGGTATGTTCCTTCAGGCGGAAAATCGCCGGGCCCTGCTCAGTCTTGTAGGCGCGCACGCCCTCGAAGACCGCCATGCCGTAGTGCAGCGAATGCGTCAGGACGTGGATATTGGCATCGCGCCAGTCGATCAGCTTGCCGTCTTTCCAGATCTTGCCGTCGCGGTCATCCATGGACATGTTCAAACCTCCAGTAAATAAAAATTGCCTGATATGCAATGAGATTGCGGCGTTTGCCGGCCTGTCATCGCTCACTGCCGATCTTTGGCGGATTCTTGGGTATAAAGCGACATTTTAACGGATTCGCCGGAGCCTACTCTGCAGAATATTGGGCTCGTTATATGTCTTTTGAGAACCGGTATGTGCGTAAAACGGTGTTTTGCCAGAGGCTGCTGGAGTAAAATAGCGACTTTTCCTCACTGATATTGCCTGATCGACATGAAATTCAATCGACTAAGCGACTTGATCGCGCAACACCAGCTGCAAGGCAAGCGCGTGTTCATCCGTGCCGACCTCAACGTGCCGCAAGACGCGGCAGGCAATATTACTGAAGATACGCGCGTGCGCGCTTCGGTGCCGGCGATCCGCCAGGCGCTGGACGCCGGCGCGGCGGTGATGGTGACTTCGCACCTGGGACGTCCTGTCGAAGGCGAATTCAAGCCGGAAGATTCGCTGGCGCCTATCGCCAAGCGCCTGGCGGAATTGCTGGGCCAGCCGGTGGAGCTGCGCCAAAACTGGGTGGACGGCGTGGACGTGGCGCCGGGCCAGGTGGTGCTGCTGGAAAACTGCCGCGTCAACAAGGGCGAGAAAAAGAACAGCGACGAGCTGGCGCAAAAGATCGCCAAGCTCTGCGATATTTATGTCAACGACGCTTTCGGCACTGCCCACCGGGCCGAAGCGACTACCCATGGCGTCGCCAAGTTTGCGCCGGTTGCCTGCGCCGGCCCGCTGCTGGCAGCCGAGCTGGACGCCCTGGGCAAGGCCCTGAACCAGCCGGCGCGGCCGCTGGTGGCGATCGTCGCCGGTTCCAAGGTGTCGAGCAAGCTGACCATATTGAAAGCGCTGGCCGACAAGGTCGACAACCTGATCGTCGGCGGCGGCATCGCCAACACCTTCCTGCTGGCAAGCGGCCTGAAGATCGGCAAGTCGCTGGCGGAACCGGACTTGGTTGAAGAAGCCAAGGCGATTATCGAGATGATGGCCAAGCGCGGCGCTTCGGTGCCGATCCCGGTCGACGTCGTGTGCGCCAAGGAATTTTCGCCGACGGCGGCAGCGCAGGTGAAAGATGTCGGCGATGTGGCTGACGATGACCTGATCCTGGATATCGGTCCGAAAACCGCGGCAACCCTGGCCGCCCAAATCGCCCAGGCCGGCACGGTGGTCTGGAACGGCCCGGTTGGCGTGTTCGAGTTCGACCAGTTCGGCGAAGGCACCAAGACCCTGGCGCTGGCGATTGCCGGCTCCAAGGCTTTCTCGATTGCCGGCGGCGGCGATACGCTGGCAGCGATCGCCAAATACAAGATTACCGACAAGATCGGCTACATCTCCACCGGCGGCGGCGCTTTCCTGGAGTTTTTGGAAGGCAAGACCCTGCCCGCGGTCGAGATACTGCTGCAGCGCGCCAGTTAAGTTTTGCCCGGAAATGGGACAACTGGTTGGATTGCAACCAACTGCCCTGGGGTTTGTCCATGTCGTACTGAAAGGTTGTCCATGCAAAGAGCTACCAAGATCGTCGCCACTATCGGACCTGCATCGAGCGATGCTGACACACTGGCGCGGATGTTCGTCGCCGGGGTCGACGTGGTGCGCCTGAATTTTTCGCATGGCAAGGCGCAGGACCATATCGACCGCGCCAAGCTGGTGCGGGAAATCGCTGCAGCCTGCGGCAAGCAGGTCGCCATCATGGCCGACTTGCAGGGACCGAAGATCCGGGTCGGCAAGTTCGAGCAGGGCAAGATCGAATTGAAGAACGGCGCAAAATTCATTCTCGACGCCGATTGCGCCATGGGCAACCAGGACCGCGCCGGCCTCGACTACAAGGCCCTGCCGCGCGACCTGAGGCCGGCTGACGTATTGTTGCTCAACGACGGCCTGATCGTGCTGACGGTAGAAAAAATCATCGGCAACGAGATCCACACCATCGTCAAGATCGGCGGCGAACTGTCCAACAACAAGGGTATCAACCGCCAGGGCGGCGGCTTGTCGGCGCCGGCGCTGACGGCCAAGGACATGGAAGACATCAAGACCGCCATGAGTTTCCAGGCCGATTATGTGGCGGTGTCCTTCCCGAAAAACGCGACTGACATGGAAATGGCGCGCCAGCTGGCCAATGTGGCCGGCGAGCCCTACGACCACAAGCCGATGATGATCGCCAAGATCGAACGCGCAGAAGCGATCCCGGTGCTGCAAGAGATTCTCGATGCGTCTGACGGCATCATGGTGGCCCGCGGCGACCTGGCGGTGGAAGTCGGCAACGCCGCCGTGCCGGCGCTGCAGAAACGCATGATCAAGATGGCGCGCATTTCCAACAAGCTGACCATCACCGCGACCCAGATGATGGAATCGATGATCGTCAATGCGGTGCCGACCCGGGCCGAAGTGTCCGACGTCGCCAACGCCGTGCTGGACGGCACTGACGCCGTGATGACTTCCGCCGAAACCGCGTCCGGCAAATATCCGGTAGAGACGGTGGAAGCCATGTCGGCGATCTGCCTGGAAGCCGAGAAATCGGAAGATTGCAAGCTTGACGCCGATTTCCTGAATGTCCAGTTCACCCGCGTCGACCAGTCGATCGCCTATGGCGCCTTGTTTACCGCCCACCATTTGCGCGTCAAGGCAATTGCCGCGCTGACCGAATCCGGCTCGACGCCGCTGTGGATGAGCCGGCACAACATCGATATTCCCATTTTTGCAATCACCCCAAGCATCGCTACCCAGCGCAAGGCCGCCTTGTACCGCAATGTCCAGACTTTCGAACTGGCCAAGTCGGGCGACCGCGAAGAAGTGCTGAAGGCTGCGCAGAATTTGCTGCTGGCTAACGGCGTCGTGCAACTTGGCGACCTGGTGGTTGTCACATGGGGTGAGCCGATGGGACAGATCGGCGGCACCAATGCGCTGAAGATCATGAAGATCGGCGAGTATTGAATTCGTTGGAGCAGAATCGGCACGCGGCGCCGCAATGCGCAATGCGTAGCGCGCGGCCTGAACGCTGTTCCATTACAGGTTTTTATTATCGGAGTACATCATGCCTCTAGTATCCATGCGTCAATTGCTGGACCACGCAGCTGAAAACAGCTATGGCCTGCCTGCTTTCAACGTCAACAACCTGGAACAAGTCACTGCCATCATGCAGGCCGCCGATGAAGTCGGCGCGCCGGTCATCATGCAGGCTTCCGCCGGCGCCCGCAAATATGCCGGCGAGGCATTCCTGCGCCACCTGATCGAAGCGGCGGTCGAAGCTTTCCCGCACATCCCGGTTGTGATGCACCAGGACCACGGCCAGTCGCCGGCGGTGTGCATGGCGGCGATCAAGTCCGGTTTCACTTCGGTGATGATGGACGGTTCGCTGATGGAAGACGGCAAGTCGGTCGCCAGCTACGAATACAACGTCGAAGTATCGCGTAAGGTGGTGGAGTTCTCGCACGCGATCGGCGTCACCGTGGAAGCGGAGCTGGGCGTGCTCGGTTCGCTGGAAACCATGATGGGCGACAAGGAAGACGGCCACGGCGCGGACGGCAAGATGACCCGCGAACAGCTGTTGACAGACGTTTCGCAAGCAGCCGATTTCGTCAAGCAGACCCAGTGCGATGCGCTGGCGATTGCGATCGGCACTTCGCACGGCGCTTACAAGTTCTCGCGCAAGCCGACCGGCGACATCCTGGCGATCGAACGCATCAAGGAAATCCATACCCGCATTCCTAACACCCACCTGGTGATGCACGGTTCGTCGTCGGTGCCGCAGGAACTGCTGGCGGAAATCCGCGAGTTCGGCGGCGACATGAAGGAAACCTACGGCGTGCCGGTGGAAGAAATCCAGGAAGGGATCCGCCACGGCGTGCGCAAGATCAATATCGATACCGACATCCGCCTGGCGATGACTGGCGCGATCCGCCGTTACCTGATCGAGAATCCAAGCAAGTTCGATCCGCGCGATTACCTCAAGCCGGCGCGCGAAGCTGCCAAGGCCGTGGTGAAAGCCCGTTTCCTGGCGTTCGGCTGCGAAGGCCAGGCCGCCAAGATCAAGCCGGTTTCGCTGGAAAAGATCGCGGAGAAATACAAGAAGGGCGAACTGGCGCAGATCGTTCAGTAATAAATAGTGTGGTACCGGCGCCAGGCAAGGCTTGGCGCAATAACTTACCAGGCGCAGGACGATGCTTGCATCGTTCTCTGCCTGGTTTTCTGACTTTTGGAATAACCATGACAAGCCTCTACCAATCCACCATTACCTCATTGCCATTGCTGGGCCGCGGCAAGGTGCGCGAAAACTATGCCGTCGGTGAAGACAAGATCCTGATTGTCACTTCCGACCGCTTGTCGGCTTTCGACGTCATCATGAACCAGCCGATCCCGGGCAAAGGCAAGGTCTTGAACCGCATGTCCGATTTCTGGTTCGACAAGCTGGCGGCGATCGTGCCTAACCACCTGACCGGGATTGCGCCGGAATCGGTGGTAGCGGGCGATGAAGTGGAGCAGGTGCGAGGCCGCGCGGTGGTGGCGAAGCGCCTGCAGCCGATCATGGTCGAGGCGGTGGTGCGTGGTTATATCATCGGTTCCGGCTGGAAGGATTACCAGGCTACCGGCGCCATCTGCGGCATCAGCCTGCCGGCGGGTTTGCAGCAGGCCGCCAAGCTGGCCGAGCCGATCTTCACTCCGGCGGCCAAGGCCGAGATGGGCGAGCATGACGAGAACATCAGCTTTGCCGACATGGAAGCGCGCATCGGCAAGGAACTGGCCGAGAAGATCCGCAGCGTCAGCATCGAACTGTACAAGACCGCAGCCGACTACGCGGCGACGCGCGGCATCATCATCGCCGACACCAAGTTTGAATTCGGTCTCGACAAGGACGGCGTCCTGCATCTGATGGATGAAGTGCTGACCGCCGATTCTTCGCGTTTCTGGCCGGCCGCCAGCTACCAGGTCGGCATTTCGCCGCCATCGTTCGACAAGCAGTTCGTGCGCGATTACCTGGAAACCGTGACCAGCTGGAACAAGACCGCGCCGGCGCCGACGCTGCCGGATGACGTCATCGAAAAAACCGGCGCCAAATACCGCGAAGCCCTGTTCAGCCTGACCGGCGAAACGCTGAAGGATTGATGATGAGCAAGGATACTGTGGACCAGCCGCTGATTGGCATCGTCATGGGATCATCCTCGGACTGGGACGTGATGCAGCACGCCGTCGCCATCCTCACCGAGTTTGGGGTTGCGCACGAGGCGCAAGTGATTTCGGCGCACCGCATGCCGGACCAGATGTTTGCCTACGCAGAAAGCGCGCGCGAGCGCGGCCTGCGCGCCATCATCGCGGGCGCAGGCGGCGCTGCCCACCTGCCGGGCATGATCGCCGCCAAGACCATCGTGCCGGTGCTGGGCGTGCCGGTGCCGTCCAAGTACCTGCGCGGCGAGGATTCCTTGCTGTCCATCGTGCAGATGCCGAAAGGCATTCCGGTCGCCACCTATGCCATCGGCGAGGCCGGCGCGGCCAACGCTGCCCTGTCGGCGATCGCCATGCTGGCCACTACCGACGATGCGCTCGCCGCCAAGCTGCTGGCGTTCCGCGCCAGGCAGACGCAAATTGCCCTTGATATGAAATTGCCCCCGGTATGAGCGGTATGGAAGACAAAGCGCACGATTCGACAGATCCTATTATCCCCGCCACGACGCCGGCGACCTGGCTGGGCGTGATGGGCGGCGGCCAGCTGGGCCGCATGTTCACCCACGAAGCGCAAGCCATGGGTTACAAGGTGGCGGTGCTGGAACCGGAGCAGGATTGCCCGACCGGCCACGTCGCCGACCGCCATTTCCTTGCCGACTACAACGATGAAGTCGCCTTGACCGAGATGGCCAGCCTGTGCGCGGCGGTGACCACTGAATTTGAAAACGTTGCTGCCGACAGCCTGGCGATCCTGGCGCGCAACAGTTTTGTCGCGCCTGCCGCCGCCTGCGTTTCGGTAGCCCAGGACCGCATGGTGGAAAAGCGTTTCTTTACCGAGTGCGCCAAGACGTCGACGGTACTCCCTGCGCCGCATCACCTGATTGAATCCTCCGCGGATATCGAGACTATTCCTGCCGACTTGTTGCCCGGCATCCTGAAAACCGTGCGGCTCGGTTACGACGGCAAGGGCCAGGCGCGGGTGCGTAGCCTGGACGAGGTGCGCCAGGCGTTTGCCGGCATGAAAGGCGTTGCCTGCGTGCTGGAAAAGATGCTGCCGCTGGCCTACGAGGTTTCGGTGCTGGTGGTGCGCGGGCTGGACGGCAAGGCTGCCGTCTATCCAATCGCTGAAAACGTGCATCGCGACGGCATCCTGTTTACCACCACGGTTCCGGGCCCGAATGTCTGCGACGAAACCGCCAGGCGCGCCCAGCATGCGGCACTGGCTATCATCGGGCAGCTCGCCTATGTCGGTGTCCTGTGCATTGAATTTTTTGTCTTGCAAGACGGTTCGCTGGTAGTCAACGAAATGGCGCCGCGTCCGCACAACAGCGGCCACTACACCATGGATGCCTGCGTCACCAGCCAGTTCGCGCAGCAAGTCCGGGCCATGGCGCGCATGCCTCTGGGCGATACCCGCCAGCATTCGCCGGCAGTGATGCTGAATATCCTGGGCGACGTCTGGTTCGAGGGCGACAGCCAGCAGGCGCGCGAACCGGCGTGGGACCGGATCCTGGCTCTGCCGGCGGCGCATCTGCATTTGTACGGCAAGGCGCAGGCGCGCCGTGCGCGCAAGATGGGGCATATCACTTTCATCGCAGCGACCATGGCTGAAGCCCAGCAGCAACTGGCGCAAGCCTGCGATATCCTCGGCATCGCGGCGTAAATGAAAGACTCGATCATCGATCAGCAAGCAATCCGGCTGGCCGCGCGCAAGCTGGAGGCGGGCGCATTGGTCGCGTTTCCTACCGAAACGGTGTACGGGCTGGGCGCCGATGCCGAAAATGCGGCGGCGGTGGCCAGCATTTATGCCGCCAAAGGACGTCCGTCCAATCATCCGGTGATCGTCCATGTCGCGCCGGAAGCTGATATCGCTTATTGGGTGGAGTCGGTGCCGCCGCAGGCGCAAGCGCTGATCGCCGCTTTTTGGCCGGGGCCGCTGACGCTGATCTTGCCGCGCGCTGCGCACATACCGGACCAGGTTTCAGGCGGCCAGAGCTCGATCGGTTTGCGCTGCCCGTCGCATCCGGTGGCGCAGGCTTTGCTGCGTGAGTTCAAAAGCGGCAAGGGCGGCATTGCCGGCCCGTCGGCAAACAAGTTCGGCCATGTCAGCCCGACCACGGCGCAGCACGTGCGCGATGAATTCGACGCCGACGGCGATAGTCCGATTGCTTGTATCCTGGATGGCGGCCAGAGCGAGGTCGGCATCGAGTCGACCATCATCGATTTGTCGCGCCTGGCTTCGCATGGACCGGTGCTGCTGCGGCCCGGCCATATCAGCGCCGCGCAAATCGGCGCGGTGCTGGGAGTCGCGGTACAAGCCGCTGACGCCGCCGCTCCGCGCGCTTCAGGCACGCTGGAATCACACTATGCGCCGCGCACCCCGGTGCTGCTGGTGCCCTCGGCGCAGCTGGCGGCCACGCTACAGCAGATGCGCCAGGCCGGACAGAGCCTGGCACTGATCAGCTATTCCACGCTGGCCAAGGAGATTCCGCCTTTGGCCGCGCAATTTCCCATGGCCGCTTCAGCCCCGGCATATGCCCACGATCTTTATGCCGCGCTGCGCAACATGGATCACGCAGCGGCCGACCTGATCGTGGTTGAAGCACCGCCATCCGACCCGGACTGGCAGGGCATCAATGACCGTTTACGCCGTGCCGCGCACGACTCATCTGCCGTCCTGGCAGGTTTCAAAAAATAATTTGAGGTAAAAAAGCTACAACTATAGTCAAATGATTCTAAAGCTGGCATAGTGTAAAAAAAAGAATAGCACGCGCGTTCTTTTTGATGAAAAAAAGCATAGGAAAAGATAACTGGAAGTCACGGATGCGCCAGTTCTGGTAAATGCAGTCGAATAAGAGAGCGTTGTCTGGCCGCGCCAGAACTGAAAAACGCCAAAAAAAAATGGGTTTGTACTGTATTCGCTGCAGGCAAAAAACCCGCTACTAAAAATGAAGTGTAACTTGGAGAAGACATATGAAAAAACAATTCAACGTATTGCCAAAACTGGCGGCCCTGTCCGTACTGGCAGCATTCGCGGCTCCCGCCATGGCGCAGCAGGCCGGCGACAATGTCGTCAACGTCGGCTGGGCGCACCTCGGGCTGAACCAGTCCAGTGAGCCGTTGAAGCTCGGGACCTTCACGGTGCCAAATAGCGGTGCGCATGTTTCCAACGCTGACACTGCCATCCTGCAGTTGACCCATTTCTTTACCGACAATATTGCCGTAACGGCGGACTTGGGCATTCCGCCGAAATTCAAGCTGAGCGGCGCGGGTTCCCTGAATAGCCTCGGCCAGCTTGGCACAGCCACGCAATGGAGCCCGGCGATCGTGGCGAAATACTTCTTCGGCGACGCTAACAGCCAATTCCGTCCTTTTGTCGGCGCCGGCGCTACATACGTCTGGTATTCGAACATCAAGCTGACCAGCAGCCTGACCGGACTTCTGGGCGGCGGCGATGCTGGCGCTTCCACCAGCGCCGATTTGAGCAGTTCTTTCGCGCCGGTCGGGACGGTTGGTATGACCTATAATTTCGACAAGAACTGGTCCGCCAGCTTCTCCCTGTCGTATGTCCCGCTGGACACCAAGGCTGACCTGAGTACTCGCCACAGCGATGGAACAACGACCCACGCCACTACCAAAATCACTCTGAATCCTTTGGTGTCGATACTGACAGTCGGCTACAAGTTCTAAATCGCCGGATAAGGTTTGTACCAAATGCCCTGCATAGCCAGGGCATTTTTTTGCCTGCACGGATTACATATGAGATTCTGTATATCTACGTCGACAAGCGGCGGCAGATTGCGTTAAAGTGAAAGTGTTAATGGAAAGTAACCAGGGAGTAGCGGCCATGACCAAGGAAGTTGCAGTTTTAGGGGGCGGATGCTTCTGGTGCCTGGAGGCGGTTTACCAGGAAATAAAGGGCGTGCAGCAAGTCGAATCGGGATATACCGGCGGCGAGGTAGCCAACCCAAGCTATGAGCAGGTCTGCGAAGGCACTACCGGCCATGCCGAAGTAGTCGCAGTGACATTCGACACCGACCAGATCAGCTTCCGCGAGCTGCTGGAAATCTTCTTTACGATCCACGACCCGACTACCCTGAACCGGCAGGGCAACGACGTCGGCACGCAATACCGTTCCGCGATTTATTACCAGTCGCCGCAGCAGGAGGCCGAGGCCAAGAAAGTGATGGCGGAAATGGCGAATGTCTGGGACGCGCCCATCGTCACTGAGTTAAGCCCTGCCGAGACCTATTACAAGGCTGAGGATTACCACCAGAATTACTTCCGCCAGCATCCGCTGCAAGGCTATTGCGCATTCGTGGTGGCGCCCAAAGTGGCAAAGCTGCGCAAGATCTTCATCGACAAGGTTGTCTCCGGCTGAAGATTGACTCACTGTTCCAGGCGGAACAGTGGGTAGCCGCAGATTATTGCGTGGCTTGGTAAATGTAATCGCGCGACCATGGCAGTGTGTTCGCGCTACGGCCGGCCTTGCGGCACACCACCTGGTACAGCGACATCCAGTCGCGTTCGAAACCGTAGGAACTGCCGGCCAGGTAAATGCGCCAGATGCGGAAACGGCGGTCGTCCACGGCTTTCCTGACTTCTTCGGCGCGCGCTTCCAGGTTGTCCGCCCAGATGCCGCAGGTCTTGGCGTAGTGGCGCCGCAGGTTTTCCACATCGAATACTTCCAGCCCGCCTTCCTGCATGGTCTTCAGCACCAGGCCGATATGCGGCAGCTCGCCGTGCGGGAATACGTATTTCTCGATGAATTCGCCGCCGCCGTATGGCGATTCGCCGTTGTCGATGTCGGTGGTGGTGATGCCATGGTTCATGGCGATGCCGTCGTCCGCCAGCAAGCTGCGGATGCGCGAGAAATACATCGGCAGGTTATTCAGGCCGACATGCTCGAACATGCCGACGCTGGTGATCCTGTCGAAACTGCCGGTGATGTCGCGATAGTCCTGCAGGCGGATTTCTATCCGGTCTTCCAGGCCGGCCTGCTTTACCCTTTCCTTGGCCAGTGCATACTGGTTTTCCGAGAGCGTGATGCCGACGCATCTGGCGCCGAATTTCTGCGCCGCGCGCAATACCAGGGCGCCCCAGCCGCAGCCGATATCGAGCAAGGTGTGGCCCGGCTGGAGCTGGATCTTGGTCAGGATGTGATCGATTTTCTTGAGCTGCGCAGTGGCCAGGTCTTCATCGCCGTTTTCAAAATAGGCGCAGGAATAGACCATGTTCTGGTCCAGCCACAGCTTGTAAAAATCGTTGGAGACGTCGTAGTGGTAGCGGATCGCTTCCGCGTCTTTTTCCTTGTTGTGGCGGAAGGTGCGGGTGATGCGGGAGAATTTTCCATCCGCTTTCAGCGTATTGGCCGCCAGCGCGTTGCCGACAGCGATGATTTCCCTGATTTTTCCTTCGACTTCGATCTTGCCTTCAACGTATGCCTCGCCGAGATTGGCGAGGGATGGCGTCAGCAGGTAAGTGAGGGCGGAGACATGCGGTACGCGTACCGTAACCTCCGGCGCCGCATAGGTGCCAAAGTCAAACTTCTGGCCGTTCCACAATTCCAGCCGCAACGGTATTGCGGCGCGGTGGCGGACTTCATTTACCCAGTTCTCAAGCTTCTTTTCCCAGAACACGATTTCTCCTCCGGTGATTAAATACTTGTACCAAGCGGGCCGGCGTTGACCGATGACGCAGAACTAAGGTTGAAGGCGTTGCCGCTGCCAGTTGCCATCCGCGTCCAGGGTATACAGAATCCGGTCGTGCAAGCGAGACCGCCGTCCTTGCCAAAATTCTACCGTATCCGGCAAAAGTCTGTAGCCGCCCCAATGATTTGGCCGCGGCGGATGATCGCCGAATTCTTGTTCGGCTTTCACATATTCGGCCTCGAGCAGGTCGCGGCTGCTGATCGGCTGGCTTTGCGCCGATGCGATCGCACCGAGGCGGCTGCGCAGCGGGCGGCTATGGAAGTAAGCGTCGCTCTCGTTTTCAGAGACGCGTTCGACCCTGCCTTCGATGCGTACCTGGCGTTCCAGCGCTACCCAGTGAAACAACAGTGCGCCGTAGGGATGCGCCAGAAGTTCATGGCCCTTGCGGCTTTCGAAATTGGTAAACCAGGTGAAGCCGCGTTCATCAAATTGCTTGATCAGCACGATGCGCGACGATGGCCTGCCGTTTGGCCCCACCGTCGCCAGGCTCATCGCATTCGCTTCCGGCACTTCCGCCTGGATCGCCTCGTCAAACCATTTTCCGAATTGCGTGATGGGATCGGCGGCGCTGTCTGCTTCCGACAGGCTGGCCTGGCTGTAGTCGATCCTGAGATCTGCGATGGATTGGTCTTTGCTTTGGCTCATGCGCTAATACCTCGACGTTGCTGCATTGCTGCTCCTAGTTGCTGCATCTGCTGTTCATTGAAAATGCGTTTTGCCATGGGGGCGATCCAGGTTTCTTCCTTTTCCATGTGGCTGGCGTAGATGGTGGAAAACTGCTGCACATCTTGCGCCGACAGCAAGGGGACTGCGGCTTCGCCGTCGGCTATATGCGTCAGTTGCAGGTTCAGGGAATGCCAGAGGCTGTCCATCTGCTGATGTTCGGCCAGGATTTCCGGCGTCAGTTTTTGCAGCACGGCGGCGTCTTCGCCGGTTGCGGTGGCGGTCAGCATCGGCAGCAGGTCATGCTCTTCATCTGCATGATGATGCGGAGCTGCCTGGTTGAAATAGCGCATGATGCTGTGCGCCGCCTGCTGTGCCTGAGCGTCGCTGCCGTGTTGCGGCACGTGGTCGAGCAGGTTCTGCAGCGTGGCCAGCTGCTGGCGTATCTTGTCGTGGCAGTGCTTGAGGACGGCTATCGGCTGGCTGAAATCCGGCGCCGTGCTGATCAGTGCGTTTGGCATAATGATGTGTATCTCGTGGGTTAAGCTGGGACGCCATGGGCGAATGGATGCTTATCTGTCAACTTGTCGATAAATGGCAATGTACTCATATTAAAGCACTTCAAAATAAATCCGTCTTGCAGAGCCGGTAAAATAGCGCCAATAGCAATATCCGGCCATCCTTGGATATTTTGGCGATTGCCCGTGCATTTTTTTTTGTCTCCAGCCATGTCTTCATCCGTTGCATCAAGCGCTCCAGGCGCATCCGCCCCCATTGCCATCGACCTCGACGAGATCGACTTCGACCGGCGTTTCGGCGGCATCGCGCGCCTGTACGGCGCCGCTGCGCTGGCGCGCTTCCTGCAGGCGCATGTCTGCGTGATAGGCGTCGGCGGCGTCGGTTCCTGGGCGATCGAGGCGCTGGCGCGCAGTGCGATCGGCAACCTGACCATGATCGACCTGGATAACCTGGCTGAGTCCAACATCAACCGCCAGATCCATGCGCTGACCGATACGCTCGGCCAGGCCAAGGTGAGTGCGCTGGCGGCGCGCATCGCCCAGATCAACCCCTATTGCCACGTGACCGAAGTGGAGGATTTCATTACGGCAGACAATTTACCGGAAATGATAGGGGAGCAGCGCTACGATTACGTGATCGACGCCATCGACAATGTGCGCGCCAAGGCGGCCTTGATCGCCTATTGCCGCGACCGGGGAATTCGCCTGATCACGATCGGCAGCGCCGGCGGGCAGGTTGACCCGACCTGCATCGAAGTGCGCGATCTTGCCAAGACCGAGCAGGAACCGCTGCTGGCCAAGGTACGCAAACGCCTGCGTTCCGAATACCGTTTCCCGCGCGGCGATAAAGTACGTTTCGGCATCGATGCAGTGTTTTCCACCGAGCCCTTAAGCGCGCCGCTCAGCGAAGAGGCGTGCGCCGTCGATGCCGCGCCCGGTGTTACAGGGCTGAATTGCGCAGGCTACGGCTCGGCAGTTGTGGTCACCGCCACCTTTGGCCTGGTCGCGGCCGCCCACGTCTTGCGCAAGCTGGCGGCGGACGCAGAGCCTGTTGCTTGACTTGCCCATGGCGCCTGCATAGAATCCCGTGGACTATCCTTGTAGGAGATCCGGTTTTGGACAGTTGTCCCAGTATTCGTGGATGGGCGCGCAGCCCGATGCAACTCACCTGTTTTTAGTCGTCCATTGTTGCAGCCGTTGAATTGACGCGTTGTCGCATCCCGGGCGATCTCGCATCGCCGCCGATCCCGTCCATTATTTGTTTGAGTTGCCCGCCGGCCTTCAGTGCATGATCCAATGCACGGAGCGGCGTTGCGCATCCATGGAATGTCGCCGCCCGGCGTGGCGACGCACACAGAAAGGCAGTGAAGATGGATTGGAAAATATTTACCCTGCGCGTATTGCTGGCCCTGACCTTAGGTTCGCTGATCGGCGCGGAGCGTCAAATGCGCCAGCGCATGGCCGGTTTGCGGACCAATGCGCTGGTATCGATCGGCGCATCGCTGTTCGTCATGGTGTCGGCATTCGAATCGGATCCGCAAGGTGCGACCCGGATTGCATCATATGTGGTGTCCGGCATCGGTTTCCTTGGCGCCGGCGTCATCATGCGTGAAGGGATCAATGTGCGCGGGCTGAATACCGCGGCGACGTTATGGTGTTCGGCAGCGGTCGGCGTGCTGTGCGGGCTTGGCCACGCGCTGGAAGCCGCCATTGGCGCGGCAGCGATCCTGGGGGCCAATGTCCTGTTACGGGGTGTCTCTAATATGATCAACCAGCGTGACCTGCACAGCGCGACGGAAATCGAGCAGGTGTATCGCCTCTCTGTAGTATGCCGGCCGGAAGATGAGGTGCAGGTGCGCACCTTGATGCTGCATATGCTCAATGGCATGCCGCACCTGGTGGTGCAGTCGCTGCATAGCGAGGACATGGCTTCCGGCACCCAGCTGGAAGTGCGGGCGGACCTGATTACTTCACCCAGCAATCATCTGCAGCTGGAGCAGATAGTGAGCCGGATCAGCCTGGAAAAGGGCGTGAGCGCCGCCCGCTGGGCGGTGCTGAACTCGGTCGATGCTTGATGGACTGGCCGTTGCCAGTGTTTGTCGGAGCAGGTCTGGATTAGGGTAAAAAAGGATAAATAGAAATATTTTAAAGAAAGAGCGAAAAAGTACTTGCTGGGGTGAGGAAGGGTTGCTATAGTTCGCCTCCCGTTGAGAACGACGCGAAATGAACGAAGCAGCTGAGGTAGGAAAGAGGCTGATTTGTGA